>JAWAPV010000105.1:0-5163 GCA_038894255.1 Bathyarchaeia archaeon | reverse complement strand
CAATCGCTAAACACGGCACAGAACCCCAGAAAGAGAAGTATCTGCCGAGAATCGCTAAGGGTTTAGAGTTTTGTTTGGGTCTAACCGAGCCTGACGCGGGAACAAACACACTGAACATCAGCACATCCGCTGTGAGGGAAGGCGACGGCTTTCGGGTAAACGGCCAGAAAATGTTCATCTCGGGCGCCGACCGCGCAAAGGGCATGGTCCTCGTCGCGCGAACCACTCCTCTGGAAAAGGCCGCTAAGCGCACCTTAGGCTTAAGCCTCTTTCTCGTCGATTTGCCAACCCCAGCAGTTGAAATTATCCCAATCGAAAAGCACGGAATCAACTACTCAAAAACCTTCGAGATGTACATCAGCGACTTGAGGCTACCTTCAGACGCGCTTTTAGGCGAACTGGACAAGGGATGGTACCACGTGCTGGACACGCTTAACCCAGAGCGAATCAGTTTCAGCGCAGCCTCGTGCGGGATTGGGCTTCTTGCGATAAGAAAGGCTGTGGAGTATGCTAAGGAGCGCAAGGTTTTTGACGCGCCGATTGGTTCGCATCAGGCGGTCCAGTTTCCTCTTGCGGACGCGAAGGCAAAGATTGAAGCTGCAAGGCTTCTGAATTACAAGGCAGCTTGGCTTTACGACAAGGGCATGGAATGCGGAGCCGAGGCAAACATGGCGAAAGTGGCGGCGGTTGACGCAGGCATCGCTGCGGTTTACCACGCGATGCAGGCTTTCGGCGGGTACGGGTATGCGGTTGAGTACGACGTGGAGCGCTGGTGGCGCGAAATAAACCTAATCAGGCTTGCGCCCGTGACTCATCAGATGGCGTTGGCATTCGTTGGGCAGCACGTGCTGGGACTACCAAAATCCTACTAAAAGCACCGTCTACGGTGTGCTTGTCGAAGAGGATAGCGGCTGGCGCGCAAACGTTTCTATACTTCTAGAAAAAAGCAGCGCTTCCGATGATTTCCTAATTAGCAAGCTCAAATTTTAGTTTTCAGTATTTCTTCTCTTTCTTTTCCCTTCAAATCCCGAATAGCATAAAGCGTGATTACCGCCGACACTCCTTTCCGCCTCAAATCCTTCACGTACCGCTTAACCCGCTCTTTGTCTCCGCGCATACAATCCTTCAACGCCCAGCCCACGCCTTTCCTAACAAGGTCTTCTTCATCCCAGACCAGACGGTCACACAACTCTAAAGCCTCGCTGGTGAACCTTCCGCTAGCTCCAATTTTGCGCGTAAAAGTGACCACGCTGGCGCGTCGTTTCCATAGGCTCTCCGACTTGTTCCACTTCTTCAGAAGCTCAAGAACTTCTTTGGGATACTTCAGCAGTAGAGGCTGCAAGACGTCGATGCAGAAACCGTCCACCGTCCCCCAATTATTAAGGTAGCCGCCCACCTCGTCTAGAATTCCGAAATCTGCAGGAGTCATCTCTTTCGTGTTCAGCTTCAACAATACAGTTCCGAAACTCATCTGCCCGCCATAGCCAGAACTGAAAAATTTTCTCGCAAGCTCAAAGCGCTCTTCGAAACTCAACTCTTTGAAGGCACGCCGAAACTTGGCGGCTATTTTTTTAAACTCTGGTGCTCCAATACCGTAACACTTGAAACCCGCGCCAACTGTTCTGTGAAAACGCATCTCCTTCTCTATTCCCTTAACGTCCGCCCTACGTTCAAGTTCCCTAACAACCTCAGCATACAAACGCTCTACACGCAAACAAACACCAACCAAACGCCACTCAAAACCAGCAAAACTCGACACTTATACTTTCCGCCAAAAATATCCAAGCGTCTCAACAAATTGTATCAACAAACACGAGGGGCCCTAAGAAGCAAGCGCTAACAGCTTAAGGCATCACGTTCAACCCGAAACCGCCAAAACACGACCAATGCCTCCTCAAAAGCCTCTTAAGCTCGTCAACCGTCCTCTCAACCGCTCCGCGAACAACCGGAGGCTCCTTCGGCGGAACATCCACATCCCTAACACCAATCTCGTCGAAACCAGCCACGCCAGCAACAAGCGCAAACCAACAAGCAGGCAAAACCTTAGGATTGTAGCCGCTTCCAGGCATTAAGATAAGCCTTCCGCCACACAAGCGGTCAGCAACTTCCCTAACCAGCCGAGACAACGCAAAAAAACCTTCAACCGTCAACCTCAAATCGCCTAAACTGTCCGCAAAATGCGAGTCGCTCCCCCCATTAGCAATAATCACTTCAGGCTTGAATTCCTCAGCCAAAGGCACGAAAACCTCACGCAACGCATAAAGGTAACTCTCATCGCCCGTCCCGGCAGGTAAAGGAACGCAAACATTGAACCCTTCACCCTCACCCTCACCAAGTTGCCAAACAAAACCTGTCCCGGGATAAAGCGTCCGCGGATCCTGATGCAAACTGATAAAAAGCACGCTTGGATCGCGATAGTAAATGTCGCTTGTGCCATTTCCAAAATGCACGTCATAATCCAAAACCAAAAACCTCCTCAAGCCATACTTTGCCCTAAGAAACTCGACCAAAACCGCAATGTCGTTAAACAAACAGAAACCCCCACCATAATCCCGCCCAGCATGATGATAGCCCCCACCCAGAGAAACCCCGCGGCTCGCTTTTTCCTAAAACACGCTTTTTCCGCACTTGTTATCGCCTCCAACAATAATCAAGGCAGCCTCCAAAGTCTTAGGAGAAACAGGAGTCTCCACATCCCAAGGCCTCCTTTCCTTCGCCAAACCAAAAATCCTGTCAACATAGCCTTCGCTGTGAACTCGAAGCAAATCCTCCCTCGAAGCCGGCTGCGGCTGCACAACCTCAAAATCGAAACGGCTAAGCAGCCCGTGTTCCTCAAAAAACCGCATAGCATTCAAAAACCGGTCGCCACGAAAAGGATGACCCTCACCCAAATCGTACTGCCTATACTTCTCGTGAAAAGTCATCACAGTCTTCCCAGCCAACGCTAACAACCTTCAAGAAAAGGAAAGCAGTAACATCCTAATATAAAATTCCTAAAAAAAGAAAAAAGGGAAGTTTAAGCACGTTGCTAAGAGGTTTGCGCTTGTTCTTTTTCGCCGGAAGCCTCTAAGGGTTGCTGCTCAGCTAATTCCTCAACTGTCTTCTCGTTGTCAGCATCCTTCATGTCAACGTACTCAACAGCAACTTTTTCCTCTTGTGGACACGCCGCTTTCTCTGCAGATGATTCTTCGGGAACGGTGCCGCCGCCAGAAAGCTCATCAACCGCAGCCTTAATTGTAGCCAGTTCCTGCCTCGAAACATCTAACCCCATAGACAAAACGTTGACTTCGCGCTGGTAAACTTCCTCGTCAACCTCGCCAACCGCATGCTGAAGCTCAAAGTTCGCAAGAAGAATCTCCAAAGTCTTAATCTGCTCCTCGAGTTCAACCATCTTCGCCTTCATCCGCTCAGCCAAAGCCTTCTGCTGCCTCTCAACCTCGGTAATAGCCTCAGAAACCTCCAAGCTAAACATGTCATAGGTCGACTGCGAAATCTTGCCCGCATCTAACAAGCTGTCCAAGGCACACCTCTTCTTCCTAGCAACCTCATACTCCTCATTCAGCCGCTTAAGCAAACGCTTCCAAGCAATCAAACTTTACACCGCCAACAAATACCACGAAAACAGCAAATAACCTTTGTTAACATGCACATATATCGCAGAATAATCAAAAATGCCCAACAACCCCAAAAAACGAGAACCAAACCAAGAAAAAAACAAACCAGCAACCAACATGAAACACCACAAAAATTCAAACCAACACAACCAAACAAACGTCTTTCCCATCGGAGGTTTTTTAAAAAGTTTAAACATTTTTAATTCAGTATCTACTTCATATTCTGAATTAGAATAAAACTTAAATATATATATCTGAACATAAATAAAAAAACGTGAATAAACATGACTGCACTAACAGTAATCGTCGGCGGTGGAAAATTGGAAGGAAAAATCCTCAAAAAAATGCACGAACGCATCATCAAAAACTTCATGGACATAATAATCCTCGCCGAACTCCAAAACGGACCCCTAAGCGGATACGACGTAATCTCCTTCATCCACAACCGATTCCACCTGCTTGTAAGCTCAGGAACCGTGTACTCACTACTGTACTCCCTAGAAAGAAATGGACTAATCGAGGGAACATGGAACGAAAGAAAACGGGTCTACAAACTTACCGACAAAGGAGAAAAAACAATAAACACGATACTAAGCGCAAACGACAAAATCAAAAACTTCATGACCAGTCTGCTCAGAGTCCAAATTGCCCAATAAACACCCACATTTTTCTCAAAAACAAAACCAGAACGAAACGCTAAAAAGACACAAACCCAAATTCTAAAAACAAACTCATAAAAAAGGGCCCGTAGCTCAGTAAGGACAGAGCATCGGACTTTTAAGATACGCAAAGAAATCCGAGGGTCACGGGTTCAAATCCCGTCGGGCCCGCCAAAAAACCTCTTCAATAATAATGAGGCCAGATATAAGCGGAAATTTTCTTGTCTCCTTCTTTCATGTTCGTGTTTTTCGACGCTAAAATATGCGCTACATTAAAATCGGTTCCGTCCAAATAATCAAGTATTTCCAAAAGAGGCAGATATCTTGCCTCTTTGCAAATTGCTGATTGAATTTTTCTAGTTTTTGGAAAGCTTTAGCACAGTTTTAACAAATATTGCTGTCCCCGCTCCCACAAACAAGAAAAGAAGAAGATAGGCTACAGCTCCCATATATGCCCTTGCAAAAAGGTAGGCGAGTTCTCCAGATAGAACAAAACTAAGCATCAAATATATCACATACAGAGCCGCTGAAACCACAACTTTAAACATCCTATCCATCCATTCACCAACCTTCAACGGTCACACATATAAACAAAGTTTTTAGAATAAAAAGTACCATTTAAAAGTTGCCTTGGAAACCCCAAAAAACTTTATACTATGAAGTGACTCGATGAGAGAACATTACAAGTAAATTTAATCGATGTGCCCAACACTAGCAAATACCTAAGAAACGCAGGTCTAAAACGGAAAATGCGTGAATTCAGGTTTAAAGCAGCCTAGAAAAGTTTAGAATCCTAAAAATGGTTTGCTTGTTGGAAACCGAAAAAGTCTATCGGCTTCCAAAAACATTTTCCACATAAATAAAAAAAAGGCGATTGCAGTTTAAACGCC
>JAWAPV010000104.1:0-5233 GCA_038894255.1 Bathyarchaeia archaeon | reverse complement strand
CCTGTCCCGTACTTGGATTCGGCTGTTCGCGCATTGAGAAATCATGGGCTAATTGCTTTGACAGCAACAGATATGGCGCCCCTTTGCGGAGTGCACCCAAAAGCGTGCATCAGAAAATATGGCGGAAGACCTTTACGTGCAGAGTATTGCCACGAGCTGGCAATTAGGTTGTTGGCGGGCTGCCTAGCCACGGTAGCAGCTAAACATGAGATGGGCATAAACCCTGTTTTCAGCCACAATGCCGAACACTATATTCGGCTGTATGCAACAGTTGAGTATGGAGTCAAAAATGCAGATGAAAGCTTGAGAAGTATGGGTTTTGTTTTTCATTGCTTCAAGTGCTTCCATCGAGAAGGCCTGCACGGTTTTTCTGCCGCGGGTCATTCTGGGAAGTGCAGCGAATGCGACGCAAAACTTGTAGTTGGCGGCCCATTGTGGCTTGGAAAGCTAGTGGATAAGAATTTCTGCGAGTTTATGCTGGATAGTGCGCGAAAAAGGAATTTTAGGTTGTCTAATAAGATAGAAAGAACTTTGTCTTCGGCTATAGCTCAGCTGGAAACCATTGTTGGGTATTACGTCGTGGACAGACTGTGCGATGTGCTGAACTTGCCTGTTCCCTCAGTAGCGCGCGTGGTTGATGCTCTTAAGAAGAAGGGATTTCAAGCGTCGCCGACTCATTTCAATCCTAAAGGAATAAAAACAGATGCATCTGCAGCAAAAGTGAAGGAAACACTTTTAGAAATAACTAGACGGTAGGCTAACAAATCTTAAATATCAATTGCGCTAACAAACACGAGCGGTGAACCACGTTGAAGAAAATCTTGCCCTTGTTAATGTTTGTTGTACTCGGCATAGCTTTAGCAAAACCAGCTTACGGCGCATCAATCGAAATTTACGCCTACACAGACAAGGTTCAGTACATGCCGGGCGATACTGGCACGCTCAAGATTTGGGTTTACAACAGCGGCACAGAAGGAGTTTTCATGGAAAACGTTACGATAGAATACCCGTGGTACAGCGCTTTTATCTGGGAAGGCAACGAAACAATCAACACCACAGACCCGATTACTGCTAAAGGCAATTGGTCAATCACGAGAACCTTCACCGTGCCCAAAGACGGAAGAGCTCAAAGCGGAAACATACGGATATTCGTGGAAACAGACAAAGTTGACAGACAAAAAAACGTCTACCTCAGCATTGCAGACAACCCCACAGCAGCTTCCGTGAGGTACATGGAGCAGGTTACCACGTTGCTGTCCGCTCTGGTTGTGCTTGTTCTCGTCTGCACTTTCATCGTAGCCGTCGCAATATTCCTTTCAGCTCGCAAGGCACAAGTAACATGGAAGACCGAGGAAAAACCGCAGTAAACGCAGTTGTCTCTTTTTTCTTTCCACCTTCTTTAAGTAATAGACAAGCCTACATGTGAAATGGCGTCTGCAAGCATTGGAGGTGCCGTTAGAATACAAAGAATCCTGGTTGCCTCAGCATGGCCTTACGTGAATTATGTTCCGCACTTAGGCACGACCATACAGCTGTTGTCCACGGACGTTGCCGCCCGATACTATCGTTTGAAAGGCGAAAAAGTGCTTATGGTCAGCGGCTCCGACGAGCATGGAACCCCAACCGAGGTTGCGGCTATAAAGCAAGGTTTGCAGCCTAAGCAGCTGACTGACAAGAACCATGCGAAAATAGTTGAGCTGTGCGAAAGGTGGGCAATATCCTTCGACAATTACACGCGCACCGAAAGCCCAGTCCACAAAAGGTTCGTGCAGGAGCTTATGCTCAAGCTTTACAAAAACGGCTACATATTCACGCAAGAAACCGAGTTGCCTTACTGCGAGAAATGTAAGCGTTATCTGCCTGACCGCTTTGTTGAGGGCAGGTGCCCCTACTGCGGTTATGAAAAGGCGCGTGGAGACCAGTGTGAGGAATGCGGGAGACTGCTTGACCCGACAACCCTTGTTGAGCCCTACTGCGCAATCTGCAGGAGCAAGCCTGTCACGAGAAAGACGAAACACTGGTTTTTCGACCTTTCCAGATTTCAAGAAAAACTTGAAAACTACATTAGAAGCAATAAGCAGCTGCCAAGCAACGCTCGAAACTTTAGCCTAAACTGGATAAAGGAAGGCTTAAGGGCGCGGACGCTTACCCGAGACATTACGTGGGGGATTCCCGCGCCGTTTCCAGAAGCAGAAGGCAAATCTATCTATGTTTGGTTTGACGCTGTGCTCGGCTATGTTTCAGCCGCCATCGAGTATTACAAGGACAAAGAGAACCCTGAAGAGTGGCGTGAATTCTGGTTTGGAAAAGACGCTAAAACAATATTCTTTATCGGAAAAGACAACATTCCCTTCCACACCATAATATTGCCTGCCCTGTTGCTGGGAACAGAGGAGGGCTATAACCTACCTTGGAACGTGTCCACCACCGAGTTCCTTCAGATAAAAGAGCAGAAACTCTCAAAAAGCCAGAGAGTCGGCATATTCGTTGACGAAGCACTTGAAATGTTTCCACCCGACTACTGGCGCTTCTTCCTGATCTCCACAAGACCCGAAACGAAAGATGTCAACTTCACTTGGGAACTTTTCCGAGAAAAGATAAACGCGGACCTGAACGACACCTTTGGAAACTTTGTCCACAGAACATTAACCTTCATAAACACCCAATTCGACGGACAAGTTCCCAAACCAGAAAAACTTGACGAAGACGCAGAAAAGCTTCTGAACGCCGTTAAAGAGAAAGTGCAAGCCATCGCTGTAGAGATAGAGGAGTGCAGGCTCCAAGCGGCAGCAAACACGGTCATCAGCCTAAGCCGCATGGGAAACCAGTATCTGAACGAGAAAGAGCCTTGGAACCTGATTAAGCAGAACAGAGAAGAAGCAGCCGCCATATTCTATGTTGCAGCACAAATAGTTAAGGCTCTTGCAATAGTCTCAGCGCCCTTTATTCCTTTCACGGCGGATGAAATATGGAGAACCCTAAACCTAAAAGGAAGTGTCCACGAGCAAAGATGGAACGAGGCTCTTGAGCTTCTGCCCGCAAACCACAAAATAGGCAAGCCTAAACCCTTGTTTCAGAAAATTAAAGAAAACGAGGAGCAACTTGAGGAAAAGTTAGCTGCAATAAGGAAAAAGCTGACTGAAAAAGACTAGCGTGAAAACTGGCAGAAACCCATGAAACTCAAACTAGACCTGCACGTTCACACACACTATTCGTATGATTCGCTCATCACCCCAGAAGAGCTTGTTGCATACGCGAAGAAAAAAGGGTTAGACGGCGTAGCAATCACCGACCACGAACGATTAGATAGCGCCCAAAAAATAGCAAAGCAAACAGACTTCTTCATTATACCCGGCATGGAAATCGCAAGCAAGCACGGACACATTGTGGCTCTCAACCTTAAAGAACCCGTTCCAAAAGGGTTAACCGCCGAAGAAACCGTCAGCAAGATTCATGAGGCAGGCGGCATCGCAGTCGCTTGCCACCCCATCACGTTTTTTAAAGGCAGCCTTGGAAGGCATGCAGACGCGAAGTTTGATGCCATAGAAGTGATAAACTCTACGGCTTTCCCCTTTCATTATTCAGTGAAAAAGGCAAGACAGCTTGCCTTGCGCCTAAATACGCCGCAAGTTGGCGGAACAGACGCGCATTACGCGCCTCAAATCGGCTACGCCTACACGCTTGTGGAAGCAGACTTGCAGGTGGACAGCGTGATAAAGGCAATTCAGCAAAGGTTAAGTCAGCCTTTCGGCTCTGCCATCCCTTTGACTTTGAGGCTTAAGAAAGAGCTTTTACTGTGGACTCGCTGGATGCATTGAACTGAATTTTACGAACGCGGCACTTTAACAAGTCAGCATAAAGACTTCTAATGACAAAAAGCGGAGAAAAGAGAGAATTTTTAGTGGTTTTCCATTTGGTACAAGTCAAGCTTCATGTTTAGCGGCTTTTCAGTTTCACTGTGTGGTTCCATGTTGTAAAGTTGCGGCACAGCTTTCCAAAGATGGCTCAAAGTGCCTGCGGAATCCACGCCCGTCATGACCAAAGTGACTTTCAGCTTTCCATTCTGCTCGGGGTTTACTCTGGCGCCCCAGATAACCATCGCGTTGTGGTCCATCATCTCCGTGATGATTTCGCCTACACGGTTAGCTTCTTCCACCGTCATCTGATTGTCACCTGCAACGTGAACTAGCGCGCCTGTAGCCCCTGTATAGTCCACGTCAAGCAGCGGGCTTGTCAACGCGTTTCGCACGGCTTCCTCTGCACGGTTCGGAGCATCTGACTCGCCGACTCCAACAGTCGCTATGCCTCCACGCTTAACAATCGTCCTAAAGTCAGCCATGTTAACATTAATTAGGCTTGGCTCAGAAATTGTCTCAACAATACCCTTAATCATCTTCGCAAGCACTTGGTCAGCTACCTCGAAAGCCTCAGCTACTGGTAGATGGGGAACAAGCTGCAAAAGCTTATTGTGGTCAACCACCACCACGGTGTCGCATTGTTTCCGCATTTCTGCCAATGCAGTGTCCGCATACAATTTTCGGTCTTTCTCATTTTGAAAAGGCGTTGTCACGACACCCACGGTTGTAGCCCCTTTCTGTTTTGCAATCTCAGCCACAACGGGCGCCGCGCCCGTGCCTGTGCCTCCTCCGAGCCCCGCAGTGACAAAGACAATGTCCGCGCCATTAAGCAGCTCTTCAATTTGCTTCCGAGACTCTTCTATTGCCGCTTTGCCCAGCTTCGGGTCGCTTCCCACACCAGCTCCTCTTGTAAGTTTCGCGCCTATCAGAATCTTTTTATGAGCTTTAGAAGCGTTAAGTCGAGCCGCATTAGTGTTTATGGCGATACACTCGGCACCCATGGCACCAATCTCAGTTAGCCGCGTAACCGTGCTGCACCCTGCTCCGCCAACACCCACAACAACTACACGGCAACCGTTAGACTGACCTTCAATATTGCTGTTTGCAACGTTATGCCACGTGTACCTTACCACTCGCCCAGAACTTTGCGGTTTAGTCAACGGTCTTCCCTCTCTGCCAAACTTCTTCGCTAATCAAATCATGGATAGCCACGCGGATGGCTTCAGCGCGGTTTGGGTAGAACTTTTCAGTTACAAGGTGGTCTAACGCTTTTATGTAGGTCTCAGGAAGATAGAGTGTTATTAGTTTCAAGGTTTCTCTCCCTCCATAGGTAAACTGCTTGATTGCGCGCATCAGCCTATAGCTCATTATATTAT
>JAWAPV010000103.1:0-5237 GCA_038894255.1 Bathyarchaeia archaeon | reverse complement strand
ACTATCTTGGCGGGGCTTATACTTGGACTAGAAGAACCAACTACCTCAAACTGATGCAGGAACATCACGCATCACTAAACAAAGTGAACAGCAAAAACGGTAAAATAGTTGGAACCATGTTAAAGCAAAATTTGGTGTCGAAGCAAGAAAAACGAGCTCAACACACGAAGTTTGCAAGCAAGACTTAAGCTTAATCTTAAAGTACCTTAGTTCAGTAAAACATAACCGAAAAACATATACACGTTTTCGGTGAAGCCTTTTCGGTAAAAAGGGTTCTGTGCCTCGATAGCTCAGTCGGTAGAGCAACAGCCTTGTAAGCTGTAGGTCGCGGGTTCGATTCCCGCTCGAGGCTCCAGAAACACGTCGAAGCTATTGCGCTTACCAGCCTTTACTCATTTGTCGTCAAGAATTGTCGGGGTTTGTTTTTTGCGCTAGATGGAGGAAGAACCGAACAGTAGGCTAAACACGCCTAGCAAGGTGAAGACTAATGTGCCCTTTAGTAGGGAACATTTTCGGTTTGTGCCGTGGTGTATGCCAAGCCCTCCGAGAAAGCCTTTCCAAATCAAGCCAAAAATAGTAACGGGCAACAAGACGGAAAGCTTCAAACTGCGAGTTGTAAACTGCCACCAGCCTATCACGCCCATTGCCCTATCCATATCCCACACCTCAATAGTCCTTGAAGGAATCAAAAACCAAGCTGCAACGACGCCCGCAAGTGTTACTATAACGTCCGCAATGTAGGCGTAACCTGTCACTGACGCCGCGGTTTCGAAGTCCCAATCGCTCTTGCTGGCGCACGCGTATTTGACTATGAGTGATTTAGCCGCCCACTTTATGCCAAGCGTAACCGGCATGGGAAAAAACAGAACAGCCGCGGCCAGAAAAGAAACCAAAGTGTTCATTTCACCTGAGTAACCGCCCACAAACTGCAACTTCAGTAGCAACATCAAAGCCGAAAGCAGCCACAACACTCCTTGAATTATCATTATGACAAGCACTCCCCTATAGTCAGGCGCGCCTGCAATGTCGCGCATGGCTTCAGACGGTTTTAGAAACAATTTGTAGAGCCTTTGGAAAACCGAAAACTTTCTCTCGTAAGGCTGCTCCACATCCCATGTTTGAACAGAGGCCCCACACATGAACAAACAACCTTAAACAGCGGTTCCCAAGCAACTATATAAACCATCTATATAAAAGGGGCCTATATCAACAATCGCACTCCACAGTTTTCACAAACCCGCCGTGATGCCAAACGGAAAATTAGGCGATTTTTGCAGCGCTTCATGTTCGAAAAAGCCGCGCCTTCGGGCAAAAGTTTTATGCAGTTGTTTGTTTAGTGTGTTCAATCAAAAATGGAGTACAGATACGCTTTGGACATTATTGTTTGTGTTAAACACGTTCCAGAAACAGCCGAAGCAGAGCTCAAAATAGACAGCACGGGAAAAAACATAGAAAAAACAGGCTTAGTCTACGACATCAACGAGTGGGACGACTACGCGCTGGAAGAAGCAGTACGCATAAAAGAAAAACAGGGCGGAACCGTGACAGCCATAACCGTAGGCAACGAAGACTCAGACGGCACACTACGCAAATGCCTCGCCCGCGGAGCCGACAAAGCCATACGCTTAACCGACCCCAAGTTCGCAGGCTCAGACAGCTACGCCACAGCCAAAATCCTACACAGCGTAATCAAAACCCTACATTACGACCTAATACTAGTCGGACTACAAGCAGGAGACGACGGAAGCACAGCCCTCGGGCCAATCCTAGCAGAGATGCTAGGCATACCACATGCTACCATGGTTAAAAAGCTGGAACTTGGCTCGGGCACAGCCAAAGTTAACCGTGAACTCGAAGGCGGCATGGAAGAACAAATCGAAATAAAACTGCCCGCGGTGCTGGCGGTTTCAACAGGCATAAATGAACCCCGCTACGTTTCAATAATGGGCATACGGAAAGCCATGCAGAAAGAAATAAAAGTCATGTCTTTAGCTGACACGGGTTTAACTGAGAACGATGTGGGCGAACAAGGCTCGTGGCTCAAAATAGATAAGCTATATGTTCCACCCGCGGAAAAGCAAGCTGAGTTCCTAACGGGCTCGCCTGACGAGATTGCGACGAAAATTGCGGAACTTCTGAAATCAAAGGGGTTGATATGAAAATGACAAGGATTTTCGTTTTAGCTGAACACAGACAAGGCGCAGTGCGCGACGTAACCTACGAAATGCTGACAAAGGCCAATGAGCTTGCACAAAAAAGCAACGCTGAAACAACCGCAGTCCTTCTGGGCAAAAATATCAAAGAGCTCGCGCAGCAGCTTACGGACTACGCAAAAACAGTAATAACCATAGAAGACCCGAAACTTGAAAACTTTAACTCAGAAGCCTACAAGAAAATCCTCACACACCTAATCACACAACACAAACCCCTTCTAGTCATGATTGCACACTCATCCTACGGGATAGAACTCGCGCCAAGACTCGCCGCCACACTAAACCTGCCTCTCGCAACCGACCTAGTAGACTTGGCTTTCGAAGACGACAACCTAACCGTAACCCGCCAGCTGTATGGAGGCAAAGTGAACGCCAAAGCCACCGTGCGAAAAGCCGAAACCTATATTGCCACAATACGCCCAGCTACGTTCACACCCAAAAAACCTGATTCCCCAGCAAACGGGCAGATCACCGAAGCGCCAAGCCCGCTAACCGAAGAAATAACGGAAAAACGCTTCATTCAATACGTGTTACCGCCGCCCGGCGGGGTAGACATCACAGCGGCTGAGAAGCTAATCGGCATCGGCAGAGGAATCAAAGATCAAGCCAACATACCCATGGTCGAGGACCTCGCAAAAACACTTGGTGCTGTTCTCGCATGCTCAAGACCAATCGTGGACAAAGGCTGGCTACCAACCGATAGGCAGGTTGGCTCTTCAGGCAAAACTGTTAAACCCAAACTCTACTTGGCTTTAGGTATAAGCGGCGCTTTTCAGCATGTGTTAGGCATGAAAGCCTCAGACCTCATAATAGCCGTGAACAAAGACCCGAAGGCGCCAATCTTCAGTTTCGCGGACTACGCTGTCGCCGAAGACCTTTTCAAAATCGTGCCACCCTTAAAAAACAAGATTAATGAAGTAAAAGCACAGAAAACATGCGCCTAAATGGAGGAAAAACAAAAATGGAGTTCAAATTATCAGACGAGCAGCTTGAAATCAAACGAGCCGTGAAAGAGTTCGCTGAAAAAGAGTTCAAACCCGAACTTGCATTGGAATACGACCAAAAAGAACAGTTCCCCATGGAACTTTACAAGAAAGCCGCCAAACTCGGCTTCACCAGCATGCGCATACCTGAACAATATGACGGACAAGGATTCGGCGTGCTGGAAGATTGCATAGTCGTTGAGGAGCTTTGCCGCGTTGACCCAGGGCTCGGCGTGGCAGTTTCGCTAGGAAACCTTATGGTTCCAGACGTTCTGTTGCGGCATGGAAGCGAAGAGCAAAAAGCCAAATACATTCCGCCGCTTGCGCGAGGAGACAAAATAGCAGCAGCCGCGTTCACTGAACCTGAGCATGGAAGCGATATACTCCGCATGAACTCCACCGCGGTGAAAGATGGAGACATGTGGGTAATCAACGGCGCCAAAGAATTTATAACCAACGCCCCCATCGCGGACACTTTCATACTGTTGTGCCAGACAGACCCAAACGCTCAGCCTTCTCATAGAGGACAAAGCCTTTTCTTAGCTGAGAAAGGCATGTGCGGGCTGGAAGCCACGCAGTTGCATGGTAAGATGGGCATTAAGCCGTGCGTGACTGGCTCGCTTTCGATGAGCGACCTACGCGTTCCAGAAGCCAACCTTGTCGGCGAGCTGGGTAAAGGCTTTTACTACGCACTTGAGCTTTTCGACGGAACACGCATAACCGTGGCGGCGCAAGCCGTCGGCATGGCTCAAGGAGCCTTCGAGAAAGCCTTAGCCTACGCGAAGACTCGTAAACAGTTTGGACAGCCAATTTTCAACTTTCAAGCTGTTAGCTTTAAACTTGCAGAGATGCTTATGAAAATTGAGTCAGCACGTCTAATGACGTACAAGGCCGCGTGGCTTTACGACAAGGAAAAACCCAACGCGGTAGCCACAAGCATGGCGAAAGCCTACGCAAGCCGCGTGGCAATGGAAGTCACCGACGACGCAATTCAGATATTCGGCGGCTACGGGTATCTGGCAGACTACCATGTTGAACGGTTCCACAGGTGTGCAAAGATAACGGAAATTTACGAAGGCACAAGCGAAATCCAGAAACTAACAATAACCAACTACCTACAAAAGCAACCATAAAAAACCCTTTTTTTGGTTTCAGAACGAGCCATCACAAGCCTGTCGTAACTCTTATTACCATTCTCGCCTCAATCACTACACAGCCAAAGAGAGTGGTTACTTTGTCAGCTGAAAAAATTAGGAAAGTTGCGGTTATAGGTTCTGGCGCAATGGGCCACGGCATAACTCAGCTTTTGGCCATGAACGGCATGGAAGTTGCCATGGTAGACATTAACGACGAGATTCTAGCCAAAGCAAAAGAAAAAATTCAGTGGAGCCTCGGCAAACTCGTTGAGAAAAAGAGAATAAGGCAGGAAGATGCGGAAAACACGCTGAAACGCATAACAACCACAACCAGCTATGAGCAGGCGGGAAAAGACGCTGACCTTGCCATAGAGGCCGCGCCAGAAAACATCGAACTGAAAAAGGCTATTTTCGCAAAACTAGACGCTGAAACCCCCAAGCACGCTATACTTGCATCCAACACGTCAACGCTTAGCATAACAGAAATGGGCAAAGCCACAAGCCGCCCCGACAAGGTCGCTGGAATGCACTTCTTCAACCCGCCGCTTTTCATGGCTTTGGTTGAAGTAATTAAAAGCGAAAGCACAAGCCAAGAAACAATAACCACCCTTTTCGAGCTAGCCAAAAAACTGGGCAAGACGCCTGTAATCGTCCGCAAAGACGTGCGTGGTTTCATCGTCAACCGCGTGCTCGGAGCCGTTTTCAACGAAGCTTTCTGGGCCTTCAAACGAGGAGAAGCCACCAAAGAAGGCATAGATGCCTCAGTCAAGTACACAGGCGGGTTCCCCATGGGCTGGTTTGAACTCGGCGACTTTGTAGGCTTAGACATAGCCTACGAAGTTGGCAACATACTTTACCAAGCCTATGGCGAGCGCTTCAAACCGTGCACAGAGGTAATTGAGCCT
>JAWAPV010000102.1:0-5244 GCA_038894255.1 Bathyarchaeia archaeon | reverse complement strand
ATTGACGATAATCGTGGTTGCTTCAATAATTTTCGGCATAGTTCTCGGCATGCAAGAGTCCATCTACCGCGCGGCAGTTTCCGATCTTGCACCGATTTCTTCTCGAGGAACCGCCTATGGCATATTTAACACGGTTTATGGTGTGGGTTTTCTAGCTAGTGGAGCAATTTTCGGCCTTTTGCTTAAGTATAAGCCGTCACTTTACGTATCTGCAAGCTATGTGCTGTTAACCCAGATTCCCGCTACAATTTTGCTGCTTATTTTGCGTTCAGAAAAACAGAAAACAGGATAAACTGCTGATTTTCTATTATCATTTGGCAAGATGACTGCGAACATTTTTGGCAGTCTTGCTTCTTCCTGCAAAAAGGGTTCAGAAATAATCGGAATAGAAAATTTGGCGCTTGTTTTATCACTTTTTCTCGTGTTCTTCGTTATGTTCTGGCATCAGCGGCACAATTTGAAGTGCTTCGTCGACTGCTCTAATCGAGTTTTTGATTTTTGCCAAGTATTTTTGGAAGTTTAACGCTCTTAGGACGGCCACTCCTCTTTCTGTGAGAGCATACTTGGTTTTCTTCCCAGAAACTCTTTCTTCAATGAGTTCATGTTTCTGTAGGAACTTTTGGTATTGGTGAACTAGGGTGCAGTCAACGCCTGATTCGTAGGCTATCTCCTCCAGCGTCAACGGCTTATTCACAAGAGCTTCAAGAATAGATTCATACACTTCCAGCTTTGACCTTCGCATAAGCGCATGCCTCTTCCTTCTTGTTTCAAAGGACAAAAGATAAATCAATTATGAATTTTAGGTCTCGATTTCTGCTCAGTAGCAAAACTTTACAAATAAAAAAGAGGAAGTTGGTTTATGGGCCTGACTGCCCGAAGTTGAGAGCGGCAATGTAAAGGTCTAGCATGTTTATTTTGCCGTTGCAGTCAACGTCGCACGCTGGTACATAGTTGGGCTGTCCCTCGTTGGCGCCGAACACGAGAGCTATCTTGTACAAATCAAGCATGTTGACAATGCGGTTTCCGTCCACATCTCCTGGCACAGCAACGTAGACTTCGCCATCAGTAAACATGTTGTCTGCCGTGCTGGTTTCTCCTGAAACCGGCACTGCATAAGCGCTTATGATGTAATGTCCTTTCGGCACTGACGCTGTGTTCCAAGTGAAGGAAAGGACGGCTGTTTCCGCGCTTGCTAACACTGGAGTGGTAGCCATTCCAATTGTGATTTCGTCTCCTATCGTGTTGATGTCCAAGTCGGCGTATAGGAAGACGTTAAATGTTTCGTCGAAGGTGCCCTTGTTTAGCACGGTGACGTTAAACGTCATTGAGTATCCTTGGCCAATTATTGTTTTGGAAGGCACTATAAGAGTCGGCGCTACGTCGTGTGCCGGAATTATTTCGACTTCTCCGTCAGCGTAAACGTTGTTTTCTAATTCTGTTTCTCCTGCAACGGGGGTAGCCTCAACTTCGATGGAGTACACTGCTGGGGTAAAGCCCACAGTGTTCCAGCCAACAGTTACTATCTTGTTTTCGCCCACTAATAGGCATGGAACTGCTTTTGATTCGAGGAGGCTGTTGTTGCCGTATATGTTTATGTTGAAGGTTTCTGCTTTGTCTCCAAGGTTTTCCACTTCGACTGAAAAGTTCAGAATTTGCCCTCCGTCTATCTGCAGTTGCTGTGGAGTAGCGCTCAGCAAAGCTATGTCGTGTGTGAATTCGGCGAATTTCTTTGCAATTGGGTATTTGTCTTTGTTGTTGCTGTTTATCACGTATTGGGTGTCCACGATGCCGTCGCTTCCGGTTTCGTTCTGATAAGGCCCGCTGTACAAGTCGGTGGTTACGTGGTTGCTCCAGAAGTTGCCGCCGTCTGGGTATCCGTTGTCCCATTCATTGACGGAGTTCGTTATCACTTGGGCGATGGTGTTGCTTACAAAGCTGTTGTGGAAAATCTTGTTTCCCGTGGAGAGCGTTATGTTGGCGCCGTACAGGTTGTTTGTGAACTCGTTGCCCGTGACAAGGCAGTCGGTGGAGCCGACAAGCTCAAAGCCCGCGTCATTGTCTTTTCCAAAGTTGTTAACTGCGTAGCAGTCTCTGGAGTAGTTGAACCAGAAGCCTGCCTTGTTGTCGATTAAAAGGTTCTCGCTGACCGTGCAGAAAGTGGAGTTGTGTATAGCCACTGCATAATCGTAGTTTTTGGTAAAGTTGTTGTTGAAGATGTAGCAGTTGGAACATTCCCATAGGAAAACTCCAGCCATGTTCTCCGTAAAGATGTTGCCGTAAACTGAAACGTTGGAAACCCAGTCAAGCAGAACTCCCGCGTAGTAAGGCTGTTGTGCTCCGCTTCTCCTGAAAGTGAAGCCTGTTATGTTAACATTGTTAGTCAAGACGTAGACCACAGCGCCTCTTAACGCGTCAGTTCCGCGCACGATTACGCTTTCCTTGCTTTCGCCAGCAAGCGTCAATGGCTTGTTAACGTATAGGTTCTCATTGTAAGTACCGTTGCGCACGTAAACTGTAAGTCCTTCAACAGCCACGTCGATGGCTTCCTGTATGGTGGGCATGTGGTCTGGAACAACAATCGTTCTTATGCCGACCAGCATGGGACCCGACAAGTAGTTGTCCTCAACACTTGTCTCTCCTGAAACTGGAACAGCGTACGCCGTGATGTTGCATATGCTCTCGATAGACGATGTCCATGATAGGCTGACAGTGGCGGATTTGCCTTTTTCCAGCAGGCTCACCACCGTCGAGTTTTCAACGGTTCCATTTACAAGAAGTTGTATGGTCACGTCAGTCTCGTCGGATGTTCCGAAGTTCACAACCGTCGCGTTCACCACCGCCGTGTTTCCAGCGTCGATGTAAGTGGGCTTGTCTAGGCTTGCGATGAACACGTCATGAGCAGATGGCGTGTCTTCTACAGCTTTTCTTGCATTGACTCTGCCATACCCGAAGTCATTATCAAAGCCAGGGGTTCCAAGATCGTCAGAGGTGTAGCGCAGCCATTTCCGTATCCAGTCTCTTGAATAGTCTGGGAAAAGGCTCCATGCAAGCGCTGCAACCCCCACAACGTGGGGGCAGGCCATTGAAGTTCCGCTCAAGTATCTGTAGTTTGGAGCGGTATAGGTGGAAAAGATGTTTTCGCCAGGTGCTCCCAATTCTATCCAGTTGCCATAGTTTGACCATGAAGCTCTCAAGTCAGCCGAGGTTGTTGCTGAAACACTTATCACCTCGGGGTAAGATGCTGGATAATGCCTAAGAGTTGTTCCATCGTTGCCTGCGGCTGCAACCACCAAAACATCGTGTGCATAGGCGTATTTGATTGCATCGTGAATAACGTTGCTATAGAAGTAGCTGCCCCAGCTGAGGCTGAGAATTTTGGCTCCTTGATCCACTGCGTGAACTATCGCGTTTGCCAAGTCTATTGATTCTCCGCTTCCTTCGCTGTTCAAGCCTTTTTCGGCCATTATCTGGACTTGCGCGATGCCCGCAATGCCTATTCCGTTGTTGGTTACTGCTCCAATGATTCCAGCACAGTGGGTACCGTGTCCCTCGTCATCTGCTGGGTCGTTGTCGTTGTTAACCCAGTCTCTGCCTTTCGCAACGTAGTTTGCCTTCAAGTCAGGGTGATTATAGTATATGCCCGTGTCTATTACTGCTACTAGGATGGCTGAACTGCCCATTGTAGTGTCCCACGCATAATCAGCCTGAATCTTTTTTGGACCCCACTGGATGGTCCAGTTAGGGTCATTCGGCGTAAATGAAGCTTGAAACTTCAAGTTTGGCTCAACGTATCTCACGAGTCCTGTTTGCTGGAGTTGCCGGTTAAAGTTGGCTACCTTGGACTGTGGAATTTTTGCGACAACTGCTACATGTTCGCCGTTTATTGAAAGCATGTCTGCTATTTTTCCAAAGTTTTCCAAAACAAGACCAGCAACTGCGGAAAAACTGTTAGCTTTTGCATTGTTTATACCTACTACAACATCCACAGTGTCTTGTGTTACTTCAGCAAATTCTGCCCACTCGTTCACGCGATTAAAATCCCACGAAGGTGCTTGCGCGTTTGACCAGCTTGAGAATTCTACGCTGGCAACGTTTGAAATAGCTTCTTCATAAGTCACTTTGTTTAAACCAAGTGGAACAGCTATTGATGAACTTGCTACTATCAATATCAAGCTCGCTAAAAGCATTATCTTCAAAAGGCTGATTCCTTTTTTAGTCATATTATTTTTCCTTCTTCCCTTAAAGGTTACATTTTATTTAGGGCAGACGCCTTCTTATCCGTTATGGAAAAAACTTCTATCTCACAGTTTTAAAGCAAAACCGTGTTTTGCACCAACAAATTCTGTATTTAAACAAACATACTAAAAAAAGCGTTAGAATAAGAAACAGTAAACCATCAGACAATGGGAACTCGCTTATTATTACGACCTGCAAAGTTGAGTGCTCGTAGGTGAAGTATAAACATGCGTGCGTGCTGTTTGAAACTCCAAGCTCCCTTGCCGAAACCTCGTGCGGCCCAACCAAAACAATGTAAGATCCGTTCAAAACGTTTCGGGGAATGGTGACTCTGCAAAAGCCAGTGTTGCCTTCCTCTCCCGTTGCATAAAAAGTTATCCTTGTAGGCGATTCGGGCTGAGATTCGTTCAACTGTTGCCCTATTTCAAGTGTAAAGTCTGTTATAGTGGAGTTGCTGATGATGAGTATGTGATCAATTTTTTCGCAACCATCTGAAAGATAGGTAACAGTAAAGTCGTGGCATGGGCCCATAAGAGGGTGAAAGTCTGTGTTGTTCTGTTCAATCGTGTATGCTACATCGCCTATTCCATCCTCGTCTAAGTCTATTGTTGCAAGATTGCTCCAGTAGTTGCCTTCACGGCCGTTATCCCAAAAGTTTGTTCCGCAATATTCCAGATCAGCCTGCTGCATGTTGTTGATGAAGCTGTTTAGGCAGAAAGTGTTGTTTGACGAGAGCGCCATGGCGATGGCTGTCTTTGCGCCGTTTTTCACATGGTTGGCAGTTAGCAGATTGTTTGTTGCCTCGAAAAGTTCTATGCCAAAGTTTTCGGTTTCTATTATGTTGTTTCGAGCGACAGTGTTTCCATGCGCGTTGTAGAGGTATATCCCGTCGCGGTTGCCTATTAGATTGTTATCACAGACAGTGTTGTTACCCGAGTTTTCTCTTAAAGTAATGCCGTCGTTGGTGTTTGCTGTCACGTTATTTTTGCTTATGGTGATTTCTGTGCA
>JAWAPV010000101.1:0-5257 GCA_038894255.1 Bathyarchaeia archaeon | reverse complement strand
GATTTTTTGGTGTCAAAACCAACCGTGAAAGCTTTCCGTAAAAATGGCTCAATCATTGATGTCCTCGTAAACGGCGTTTTCAACAACTTGCAAGACAACTGTTAAATTCTGAAACGCTAATTCATCAAAAGGTGACAAAATGACTGAGCAAGCAACAGCCAAAGAGGAACTGCCGATATCCAAAGTGTACAAAGTAATAGATTATGCCACGGTTTTCAAAAGTCAAAAATGGTGGGAAGCCATAGTCATATTCGAATACTACGGAAAACGTACTATTGGTCTTTACCTGTGGGAAAAACGAAAGGACAAAGAGACTGGCATTGAAGGATGGAAAAGGAAACACAAGTTTAACATTAGAAGCGAAGAAGAATGGAACAAACTAAAAAACGCGATTGAACAGTTTACTTCCAAACTTGCTTCAAAATAAACAATTAAGTAGGCTTTTTATGTATTCTAAATTCTTATTCTGAATTAGAATACTGAATTGAATACTTTTATTAGCTCTTCACAATAACAAAAACAACGGGTCACTATTATGGAAACCTCTGGACAAGAACCAAGACAAGAAATGCCTTACGAAGAAAACAACCAAATCATCACACAAGAAGACCTAGCCACGCAAGAAGAAACCACAAACGAAGAAGAAAAACAAGATACTAACCGAAAAAACGTTAACAACACTGACAGAAGCGGTTTCATCCACGGCATTTCCGTAGGTTTAGGCATGGGAAGCATAACGACATTCGTAATAATATGGATAGCAATATTTTTCACACCCCAACTGCCTTCCACAATCACCTACGAAAGCTTGCTTTCAATCTTCATCTACCCCCTAATCTACCTGCTTACTGTTGGACTAGTTGCTTTAACCGCGGGTATCGTAAGAGAATACTTTGTATACAGACGCGATGTCTAGAAAACTCGCTAGCTCTACATCAACAATTTAATATCCAAAAAGAGTATTTTATATTTTGGAAAACTTATGCCAAAAACTTTGAAACGCCTTCTAGAAGAAATAACAAAACCAAAGGCGCCAGGCCCGTCACCATCTTTCCAAACTTATCACATAGTGCTTGTTTTAGAACGCGTTGCCACGAAGCCTATCGGCCGCAAAAAACTAGCAGCATCCCTAAAAGTCGGAGAAGGAACCCTTAGAACCATACTGGATCGCCTTGTAAATGCTGAACTGATAAAGTCATCCAAGGAAGGATGCTTCTTAACGAAAAAAGGGTTAAGCTTATGGAACAAATATAAATTGGCCATAAGAAAAACAGGCATAGAAAAAAACGAGCTTACCAACGCCGAACATTGTTTCGCTGTTCTGATCAAAAAACAAGGTGATAAAATTGAGTCAGGAATAGAGCAGCGGGATGCTGCTGTTAAAGCAGGAGCCAAAGGCGCTACAACCATACTGTTCAAAAAAGGCCGTTTTACTATTCCGTCTGTAAGTGACGACGTAGAAAAACAATTTCCCAAGGCGGCAAAACAGCTTAAAATGGTTTTCAAGCCAGAAGAAGACGATGTTATAATAGTTTGCAGTGCAGACAGCCCCGAAAAAGCCGAGCTTGGCGTTTTAGCCGCGGCTTGGACAGTTTTAGACGATTATTAACGCTGTGGATTCTAATAGGTGTATTTGTCGCCTCCCGCTAGAATACGTTCCAACGCCGCGTTGACATTAATCATTCCTTCGTTTGTTTTCGCTGATACTGGAAGCAACAAGAACCTTAACCCAAGCTTGCTGATGGCTTGTATCATGTTTACGCTAAGAAGGCGCTTAGTTCCCTCAAGCTTCTCGTCAATCGCAAATTGCAACATTTCCTTATTGGTCGACCAGCTAACAATTTTATTGATTTCTTCTTTTGGAAGCAGATCACATTTCGATAGAAGGTGCAATTGGGGTAATTGGAACCGAGTGTGAACAGCAGCAGAAAGGAAGAGGTTTGAAACGTAGTTTAGCGGGTTTATAGAGAAAACGGAGTCAAAAAGATAAATTATTGCTTTTGTTTCTTTTGTCAATTCATTCGTAATATATGGTCCGCTTGCTCTAAAAGCGAACAATTCCATCTGGCCGGAAGTGTCGACCAAAACAATGTCAGCTTGTATCTCTTCTATTTCGCTGGAAACCTTTTCGATTTCGTCGCAAATAAGATCGGAAGCCATCACGAGCGCTCCGTTTGGACCCAAATTGTATTCTTCCATCAGCTTACCAACATCCACGTAATTGCGTATGTCCACGTCAGGCGAATATGGTAGTGTCAACGCGCCCGGGTCTAGGTTCACGATGGCGACGTCTTGTTTGTTCATTTTTAGCCATTCAGCTAAAGATGCGGTCAACAACGATTTGCCTGAGCCTGCGGTTCCAATCATGAATACTACAAACGTTTCCCATGCACCTCTAATCTGGTTCCCACGTGATGTTGAATATTGAAGCTTATTTTCTAAACTAAAAACCTTCTCTTAAAGGGTAGGCTCTGAAAAACCCAATTCTTGTGCATCTGGAGTAGTGTGTCTTGTCGCCACGTAAGCAATAACGCCCACAATTACCATTATTATGGTTATAGCTATCAACAACACAAAGAAAATTGAAAGGCTCGTTACTGACCTAACAGGGCTATCAACAACAGCGTATTCGTCGTTGCCCGACCAGCTTGCCCGCACAGAACAAAATCCCGCCTCAGAAACGCTCCATTCGTATTGATAATGTCCGTCTTGAGCGGTTGTAGCGATGCCTAAAACTTTCCATGGAGAGCTATTTGCTCTAACGTAGATTGTTATGTTTTCTCCCTGCAATCGTGGCGTTAACTGGCCTGAAAGAGTTACCGTGCTTCCTTGCATAACAAAGGCAGAGGATGCAACTAGCGTCAAAGTTGAGGGCAAAAGAGTTTTGTAACTTGCTGAAACTTGCCCTGTCGCGGTTTGCTCGCAGTTCTCAAGAGTTATCACTTGAGGATTTGCATTTTTAAGCTCGTCAGGACATTCCCCAACACGCCAACCGCTTTTCCAGTTGCCCCCAGTACACTCAGCTACGTAGTATTTCACTTCTTGATATTTCACATAGTAGATTTGTTGTCTTGCGTCATAAGGCTCATGTGAAAGGCTGATTCCAATGTTCATGTGTGCCTCCTGCTCGTAATAAAGCAACACCACGTTTAGTCCGCGCGCTTTTAGGATTGAAGCTGCTATGTAGGAAAACAAGTCGCAGTCTCCTTTGTTTGCTATCATGGTTTCCACAGGATATTTTGACGGAGTTGTTGTTTCATAGGGGATTTGATGCACAATCATCAAAACTCCATTTGCAAAGTCTTCATCGTCCGTGTAGATTTCCTGCAAGCTGTCAGCTATTGGTTTTAAAGAGTAGGGCGTAACAAATTTAGCGAAATCGGCTTCTGAAAAAGTTCGATGATCCTTAGCAACGTAATATTCGAAGAGTGATTGCGGAATGATGATGTTCAACCTGTATTCGGTGGAACTATTTACTGGATCTAGAAGTTGGTAAGAGACCGTGTAATCTGCTGAAAAACAAACTGGTAATTCACATAAAAGAACCGTCAACGCGACCGTCAAGAGAAACGTTGCCGAGGTTGTTTTTTTCATAGGAATTTTAGTGGTTTTGAGATTTAAGGCTGTTATGCACACTAAATCCTTAATCAGAATCGAAATTTGCACTTACCCAATTAACAGCTTTGAGGAACCGCTTCATTCTTGAAGCCTTTGCGGCTTCTGAACTTTGACTTTCCCACCAGCGTTTTCTATAAGCTCAGAAAGCTGCACTATAGCCTTCCCCATGATGTTTTTGGCAATTTCGGGGTCGCTTGCAGTTGTTGAAAAATGCAACTCTATGCGCGGCATGTTTTCTTCTCCTTTTGGATGAGACTTAATGTAAACCTTCGGGTTCTCCTTCATAGTCTGGTCAATAAGCGGAGCCAACGCAGATTCCATAATCCGTTCGACAAAAATGCTTGTCTCAAAGAAAGTAGCGTTCGCGGCTTTTCTTTTGAGTAAAGGCACGACTGACTCTTCGAAAATTGCTTCCATTTCAGAGGGCACTCCAGGCAAGGCTACCAACGTTGAACCGTTTACTTCAAGGATTACTGCGGGCGCCGTGCCAACTGGGTTGTTCAGCGGTTTGGCTCCTTCAGGGATTGTGGCCATCTTGACTCTAGGCGGAGTCATTTCCACCTCGCTTGTTCCCGCTTTTTTGGCATACGACTCGTATTTTTCAGCAACCATCTTCAAAGCCGATTCATCAACTTTAAGTTTAAGGTTTAATGCTTTAGCGATTCCTTCCAGTGTTTTGTCGTCAAATGTGGGTCCGAGTCCTCCTGTGGTGATTATGAACTGTGGCTTTCTGCTGATGCTTTCAACGGTGGCAGCTGCAATTTCGTCTGTGTCGTCTTCTACAGTGGTTATTCGTTTTACGGTTATGCCTAGCGAAGTGGCGCGCTTAGCAATCCAGGTGGCGTTGGTGTTTAGCGTTTTGCCAATTAAGAGTTCGTTGCCAATGCAGAGTATCTCCATTTTTGTGCTCATTGCCAGCTCCTTCCGCAAAACTATCTAAAAATAGGCGATGTTTCTTTTATGCTGTTTGCTGTTGAAACGTTTGAAAAACCGCGGCTTGGCCTATTTCTTCTTGCTAAGCCACCATTTCAAGTAGTCTTTTCTTCGTTTCTCCTGTTCAGTTTCGTCAGTGTCAAGGTTGGGCCTGTTTTTTTCTCGTAACTCGACAAGCTCTTGCTGTGTGACTGATAGGCCGCAGCTTTTGCAAACGTAATGCTTGGTTGCAGGCATATAGTGCATTTCGCCTCCGCATTCTGGGCAGTATGAGGGCATGTTCGTATTCCTAGCTTCAACTTAGGGTTGTTGCCCGAACAAATACGTTTTGGTTCCAAAAAGGGATTCTACAACTTTCCTTTTGTTTGAACGGCGCGAAGTGCCATAAAATACGCGAGGGCCCCGACAACCGCGAAAGGTAAGCTTGTAACAAGGATACTGAGCAACAACGAAGGCTGAATAGGAAGCCCCTTAAAAGCATTTTCACGCATTGCTTGCGCAGCCAAACTAAGCGGGTTTGCTGAAACCACACTCAATAATGGTGTTGGCAGATAACTAGCTACGTACTCCATTGGGTAGTAAACGGTGCTTAATGTAAGCAGTAGCATCTGAACTATAGATTGATAGGCGAAGAAGTATTCGCCGTGGGTTGAGGCTAGCGCCGCAAGCGACGCCGAGATGCCAGCCAGACCCATTGCAAGAATGA
>JAWAPV010000100.1:0-5266 GCA_038894255.1 Bathyarchaeia archaeon | reverse complement strand
AACCACTGAAACGGCCGCCGATGCTTGCGAAAACAGCAGCTGCACAGAAGAAAGCGGTTAAGGAAATGCGTGAGCCGCTGACAGACATTTTCGAAGAGAACAATGCTTTCAAGGTTTACATTGAGCTTCCAGGCGAAGAAAAAGAAGACATAACATTCACCATAAAAGGTGGCACCCTTGAAGTCAAAGCCAAAAACTTTTACAAAACCATAAAGCTGCCCAGTGACCACATCAACGCGGAAAAATCAACATCGCAATACAAAAACGGTGTTCTCACCATAACAATCCCAAAAAACAAAACACCATAAAATACCACTCAAAAACTGATTAAAATCTCTCCTATTTTTTAGAAATAAAAGGATAACAACAAAAAGCAAAAAAGAATCGACATATATAGATTATATTTGGTGATATCTTTGATTGCCGTCACGGTAAGGACGGCTTATTTAATGATAAAGAAAAATTATTGAGATATTTGAAAGTATTACTTTATTTTTTCTTGAAGTTTGCTAGTTGTAGTAATTTTTGTCTTATTGCAAAAAAAACAGTAGTGTAAGCTACGAATCCAAACTAGTGAGTGCGGATTATTTTTTTACGCTTGACAGTCAATGGGTTAGTAAAGAAATTTATGATGGTTATCTCCGTGGTTGGCGCAAATTTCTCTCAACAAAATACTGAAATTGTTTTATTTAAAATTAAAATCAGTACTTTGGAAATTAAAAAAAAGATATCCATTGGAAACAAAACAAATGTTTTGTGCTATGATAATCATAATTCACCTTCAATAACGATAACCAAAAACGGCACTATCCACTTTTTTCAGCATATCTTGATGGCTACATGTTTCATTGGGTTGGTGACGTTCACACGTTGAATTTTTCTGGTGGAATAACAAACTTTGGATTTGTTTCCTATCCTTGCGGTTTTGCTTACGACAATGGAACAATAAATGTTTTAGTTAGAGATGGCGTTTTAGGAAGGCTAAGTATTTGCACGGAAATTTCAAAAGGTCGATGGACAAAAAGGACACTATCTGGAAATGGGGATATAGTGTACGAAGTAACTGTTACTACTATAGCGTGCATTTTGATAAAGCAAACAACATTTTATATGTGTCAGCAGTTGGAAAAAGGGTTGCAGAGATTCCAGAGAAAAGAGATTCAGTCTGGTTTGCATATACGGATGATTTTGGAAATAGTTGGAAAGCAATTAATGGTAGCGTTATTACATCTCCAGAATTAGTTTACAAAGGATATGTTTCCAGATGCTCAATTTCAGTCAATAACAATGAATTAGTGATTCTTTCTGGAGAATATTATCAAGGCAGTAAGTGCAATTATAGAGTTCACACCTGGCATAATAACACATGGCAAACAAACTTGGTTGCTCTGAATGAATATGGTTTAGGATGGTGTGGTTATCACTCTGCATGGAAAATAGAAAACAAAATTCACGTTTTTGTATCAATGGTGAATGAGACACAATTCAAACCAAGCAAATATGTTGACGAGAATGGCGATTTAATTATTGCACCAAATGATAACCCGTTCATTGTGCAACCATCCAAAAATGTATATATGGTTGCAAACTATCCATTCACCAATTGGACATTAGTCTACGCTTTCTCAGAAGATTACACAAGTCACAGATGTTTAACAGCGGAACACCATGAAGGTACGTTTTTAGTCTTAAACGAGAACAAAAACCAATCCAACATTTGGAAAATAACTAGAATTCCCTAATGAAAACAAAAGTGTAAAACAGATACAACGCTTGCAGTAATAGCCTCTTTTCTATTTTCCAAACAAGTTCTCCATTTTTACACGATAAAAAAAGCACCATAGAATAACAATTGCATAAAACCTCCAACCCTTCAGCTCAGATATATCTGCTTTTTGTATAGACAAACCATATCAACAAACACGGGGGGCTAAAAAACACTTAAAAGAACAGAAACAACTTCACCAAGAGGCTTCTTGCTTCCACATGAAAAACGGTTGCACAGCCTTCAGTTTTGTATTAGTGTCTGATTTTCGAATTCTCCTCTCACAAACTGGTGAGGATAAATTTTTGTCGCCCTTATTTTGCATCCTTCTGAAACCGTAACGTCGTCAGCGATAACCGAAACCGAGTCTATCGTAGTTTGCTTCTTGAGGTTTGAACGGACAGTCACGTGTCTGCCTATAATGCTGTCGCGGATTTGCGCTTTTTCTCCGATGATGGCTCTATCCATTACTGCCGAATTTTCGATAACAGCGTTTTTACCGATCTGCGTGTAGTTGTCGATGCACGAGTTCGCTATTCTCACGCCGTCAGCTATCTTGCAGTGCCTCCCGATGAGAACAGCTCCTTCAACCTTTATCTTGCCAAGCTTTATCTTCCGAATGATTTCCCTTCTGCTTTTCATCGACTCGCTGCTTTCGCCTTGCACCCAAACCTTCTTGTCTTCGCTGATTCTTCCACCAAAATCGGTTAAGGTGGAAAAACGGCCGTGAAGCATGTCGTGCATAGCTTCCAAATAATGTGAAGGACTACCCACGTCATACCAGCTTCCCTTCAACGTGTAGCCGTAAACCGGTCTGCCAGTCTGTATGAGATATGGAATAAAGTCGTAACCGAAATCCAGACGTTTCCGCTCTTTAACTAACTGTTTTACGCCTTTCTCACTAAGTATCTTGCGAATCTCAGGCGAAACCATGTATAGGCCGGTGTTCGCAAGGTTTGAAGGAGCTTCTTTCGGAGACGGCTTCTCAACAAACTTGGCAATGCGCCCTTCCCGGTTGATGTCTGCAATTCCAAAGCCTTCCACGTTTTCAACTTCACGCAAGGCAATTGTCATAACTGCACCTTTCTTCTCGTGAAAACGGACAAGCTCCTTAACGTTCACGTCGAAAATGTTGTCTCCTTGCACCGCAAAAACAGGATCCTCAACATCGTAATACTCCATGTTTATTCTTGCAGAATCTGCGCTTCCAAGGTCGTCAATGTTGGGTTGATACTTAATGTGGACACGTGGCTCTATCCCGTATCTCGCGGAAAACCCGTACCCAGACTCAAAATAGTCATACAAGTCTCGATAGTTCGTGTAGCCTTTCACTCCGAAAATAAAGTTTCGAATGCCTTGCCGAGCAAGCGACAAAAGCGAAAACTCTATCATCGGCCTATTCACAAGCCTAACGCACGCCTTGCTGGTCTCAGCCGTCAAGGGCAACAGACGCTTAGCCTTTCCTCCAACTGGAATTATTACTCTAAGCTGCTCAGGCGCATAATTCGGGTTCACTTAATCCTCACCAGGACATTTTCAATAGGATATTCATGCATAACGTATTAAACTTTCGAGTGAAAACGCGCATTTTATAACCCACCTGCTTTAAACGCTTAAACGTCTACAACACGGTTTGAACCGCTATGAACAAGCTTGCAGCTTACCTACATCTAATGCGCCCAATAAACTGCACGCTGATGGGCCTAGCAGTGATAATAGGCGCAGCGCTTTCAGGAACCCCAAATCTCAACCAGCTTTGGCAAAATCTTGTCCTCGGATTTGTTACTGCTTTTGCGTTAACCGCGGCGTCCATGGCAATAAACGACTATTGCGACCGAGAAATTGACGCTGTGAACGAGCCGCATCGACCCATTCCGAGCGGAAAAATAAAACCCAAAGAAGCGCTTGCTTTCGCGTTGGCGTTGACAGCGGTTGGGTTTGTTTCCGCCTTTCTTACGAATTTGCTTTGTTTTCTCACGTCCATAGCCGCGTGGCTACTCTTCACGGCATATGCTGTTTTCGGAAAACGCAGCGGCTTATTCGGCAATTTTCTGGTCAGCGCATGCGTGGCAACGCCTTTCATTTATGGCAACTTGACAGTTGCAAGCGAAATCAGCATGAACATGCGGCTTCTGGCAACTATGGCGTTTCTTTCAAACACTGGCCGCGAAATAACAAAAGGAATTGCAGACGTCCAAGGAGATAAAAAAGAGAATGTCAAAACATTGGCAGTGCGGTATGGCGAAAAAACAGCAGCCATCGCAGCCGTAATCTTTTATGTTTCTGGAGCGCTGCTTAGTCCGCTTCCTTGGTTCTTGGGGCTGGTTTCTTTCTGGTTTTTGCCTCTTGTAGCCGTAACAGACGCTGGATTGGCAGTTTCTTCTTTTCTGCTTTTACGAGACTATTCAAGAGAAAATGCAAAAAAAGTTAAGAACATAGTGCTTTTATGCTTCTTTTTTGGCATGTTAGCCTTTGCCGCGGGTTTTTTCCCGTAAAGTAATCGCGTGCTAAGATCCTATGTCTTGGTGAGGCAGGTAAGAGTGCAAAAAGTCGCCTATGATGTAGGCTATAAGTGCTCCTGCAATAGTTATGAAGGCGTATTTGATTCCACATTTTAGCTGGTTTTCGTTGCCAAGCTTTCCGATGTATGTCCCGAGAAGGAATGATGAGAGGGTTCCGATTACGAATGAAACGGCTGTGGCAGTCCAGACGTCCAAGAACGTGAAAGGTGCAAGCAGTAAAACTAGTGTAAGGATTGTAGCTAGGAAGGAAAATACGCCGCTAAGCCAAACTTCTTTCTTTGAATGAATATGCATGTTGCTTCCCTCCTCAGAACCGCGGATCTGAACCGCTCTTTCTGTTGCTTGGGAAACAAAAAAGCCTATGGAATTTCCAAGCGCATCTGCAATTCCGCCAATTATGCCGAGCACGACGACCAGTTTTGGGTCGGTGGTGGCTCGGGCCGTTCCGACTATTATACCTAGAAAGCAGATGATGCCGTCTGTTAATCCAAAGGCCACGCTTTCCATGAGAAAATGTTTTTCAAAGCTTGTTTTTGCCAAGTTCTTTCTCCGTTCATCGTTCTTTAGGAATCCTATAAAGGTGCGTAACCGCGGTTTAAGGATTGCGCATACCTCGTTTTAGTCTGTTTTAACACTTTTATTAATTCAGAAGCAAACATGTCGAAACTGGCTGGTTTAAAGCTTAAAAAGGTGGATTAGGGTTAAGGTTTGACGACTAGAGTGAGATGGAAGGGGAAGCAGCTATGTATGTTTCTATTGGCGAACTTTTAAGCGGACGTTACGAGGGCAAGGAAGTTGCAGTCCGCGGCTGGGTTTACCGCAAAAGGGAAAGCAAAAACACCATTTTTCTGGTGATACGAGACTCAACAGGAATTATCCAGTGCACGGTGAAGGCTGACAGCGAAGCATGGAAAGAAGCTGAAAAACTTACCATTGAATCCTCTTTGTCGCTTGAAGGTTGTGTAAAACAGGACAAGCG
>JAWAPV010000099.1:0-5271 GCA_038894255.1 Bathyarchaeia archaeon | reverse complement strand
ACAGGATGTGCAGGTATTTGCCCGCGCCAATGTACTTGTCGTTGAGAAGGTGAATGCCCTTGTTCTTGCCGCCAGCCACCACGTAAGCGTAGTCAGTGCCACGCACAAGCTGGTTGTTACGGAAGTCTTTGTCAAGTGCCGCGTATTCGTCGCCAATCCAGACCACTTCACTGTTAGTCTTGATGTCGTATTCAGTGAAAATCTTCGTAGACTCAGCCAACGTCATGGGGCCAGGACCAGCAACGCGCAAGTCAACCTTCTCAGTGTACCTACACCACTTGAAGGCGTCAATCATCGCGTTCAAAGGCCCATAGCTCAAACCAGGACTGTTGTTGCCGTCAGGATAGTCCGCATCAGGGTGGAAGAAGTCCCACAGGTAGTCTGGGTTTCTGCCCAAACCCCAGCACAGCATGTACATGTCGTGGTCACGGTTGTAGAAGGCAATGTCAATTTCGTCGTAGAACGCTACAATGTCGAGGACAAAGTTGTACTCGTGCGGCGGGTCAGCAACTTCTACGCCGCAGAAGAAATTGTTCCACTGTTTCACGTGCCTTCTTGTGATTTCAACCGTGGTGGGAGCCTCCATAGGAGCCATTACGTAGATTGGTTCTCTGAGCGGCTGGCCATTCGGCATAAGCCAGTTGTCACCGCCAATCGTGCCGCTGAAGCCGTCTGCAACCAGCGTGTTGTAGGCTTCGTCCCAGTCCATCGGGTACGGCATGATACTCGGGTTGTACCATTTCACGTTTGCCGGAGGCACGTTCGTGTCCAGTCTAACGTTGATGTAGCCGAAGATGTCGTTGATCCACACGGTTTTCTGGCAGCCCACAATCAGCTCAAGAGCATAACGGAAAGCTGTCAGGTTCAGCGGGTAGAGTTCGAAGCCCGGTGTTCTGCCGTGGTAGTCAACGCGTTCGCCAGAGGTTTCCGGCGTAACATCTCGGCAGTTTACGCCTATGTAGCACATGTGGAAGCCAGGAGAAGCCGTAACCGTCCAGCCGTATGGCGGGTTCTTGAGCGTTTCAACCTCAACCGTGCGGATAGCACCAACATAGGTGTCTATTTCGCAAGATTTGGCTGCTTCAAGAGAAACCGTGTACGGATACTTGATCTTGAACAGGATCTCGTCTAATCGGGGGAAATCCCATTGAGCGTTAGCGGAGGTCGTGAAAGCCTGTGAAAGCAAGAGAACAGCTATCAAAGGAAAAGCTATTTTAAGGAACGTTTTTTTCTCCATACCTTTTTTCTCCTTTTATGTCCATCTCTTATTGGAAGAGCGAAGAGCAAATATTTCTTTTGCTAAATTAGCTTGAGAAGTGCCGTAGAATGCTCTTCCAAGAGTGTGATTCCACCTTTTTTTATTTATAAGTTTTATGACACTCTTCCATACGATCAATGCGCTTTGTGGCTATATTTTTCTCATTTTTTGCAAACCCAAATGCATATCCACTTTAGCAAATGCGTGGTTGCTGAGCAAGAGCTTATATCCACGTTGAATGTGAACGTCAGCCAAGGGAAAACATGGCCAGCGAATCAACCTTCCGAAGCTATCTAATCTTCTGGATTGGCCAATTATTCTCACTTTTTGGCTCCTCTGTAGGGCACTTCGTTGTCGTCGTGTGGGTTGCCAAAGAAACAGGAAGCCCTTTTTTCGTGTCGCTGACTGCACTGGTAGGTTTCGCCCCTATGGTGGCGTTTGCCCCCTTCACGGGCGTGATTGTTGACCGCACAAACCGCAAAACGCTGATAGCCACTGTGGACTTTCTGCAAGCTTTAACCACAGTAGTTTTGATTTCGCTTTTCTGGTTCAGCAACGTTTCCATCTGGGCGGTTCTATTGTTACTGGTTTTAAGAGGAACTTGTCAGGCTTTCCACGCGCCCGCGGTCTCAACTCTTGTTCCATCAATGGTTCCGCGAGAAAAACTAAGCCGCATGAACGGCCTAAACTACCTGTTTTCGGGGGCAGTCAACCTCGCTGGACCGGTTGTTGCGGCTTTTCTGCTTGTTTTCCTTAAAATAGAAGAAGTTCTATGGATAGATCCGCTTACCTTTATAGTGGCGCTTGTTACGCTTCTCGCAGCCACGATTCCGCCCATCAAAAAGGAGCTGAAAGAGAAGTCTTCCTTCAAAAAAGACTTCCTTGAAGGCCTCGCTTTCATCAAAAAAACCAGAGGAGTCGTGCCCTTGCTGATAATGACTATGGCTCTCAACTTTCTGTTTACACCGCTGTCTACGTTGCTTTCCTATTTTGTGTTATTTGACCATCTTGGGACAGAATCTGACTTGGCATTTGTGATGGCTGCTTTTCAAGGAGGAATGCTTGCAGGCGGAATATTGATGTCGGTAAGGAAAGGCTTCAAAAGAAAAATGGTTGCTGCAACAATTTTCCTTTACCTCGCATACGTCAGCTACGCCTTAGTAGCTCTTACTCCAACTGGGTGGTTCTGGTTTATGGCTGCGGCCGGTTTTGTGCTGCTTTTCTGTATTCCCGTGATTAACGTTTCGTTTTTGACCATAGTTCAGACTGCAGTGCCTCTCGAGATGCAGGGAAGAATAAACTCGGTTCTTATGGCGCTTTCTTCAGCCGCGACTCCGCTGGGCATGGTTCTTTCAGGAATTTTGGCAAGCCCTGTGGGAACAGCAAACCTTTATCTTGGCTGCGCTCTTGCTGGCATAGTTGTTTTGACCGTTGCTTGGTTCTTTACAAGCCTCAGGCATGTTGAAAATATGGCTGAAAACCTTCAAAAGACAACTGGGCAGACAGCAGCGGCATAACGCCTAGAATCCAGACTTTATAAGGTTGCGCGGTTTCATTACTTCTCTCAAGACTATTGTTGCATACGCGCCTCTAGGTAGCGTGAAGCTTATCTTAACCAGGCGTTTTGATGGTTCTGTTGGGTCGCGTGATGCTTCCTCTAAAGCGAAATTACTTAATTGCACCGTGGTGGTTCTTAATCCTCCTCTGAGGCTTAATTCTGGCAAGTTTTCAATCTTGAAATTTTTTGTTTGAACTTTTTCTTCGTTTAAAACTTGTCTTTCTATTTCTCCTTGAACGCCTTCTGAAAGGCGTTGCTTGAAACCTACAAGCGGAATGGCTAGCCGCATTTTTCCAGTTTGAAGAGCACTGTTCACCTCGGTCTTGTTGTTCATGGTTACTTTTCTGTTCGTGACTGGCAAAGGCAAGCCTGTCTTGTCCACGGATACGACGTAATCTCCGATTTCTGTCTTGTTTAAACTGAGCCCCCTGCTAAGCCTTCTGCTTAGAAACCTGTTGAAAAGGTAGGATTGGTAGGCTTGCGGGAAAAGTTCTTGAAGCTTTTTAGGTAGCCTTCGGAAGGCGCCAACAAAATCTTTTGGATTGGCAACCAAATGTTTAAGCATTAACCGTTCATAACGCAGTTGTTTTGGAAAGTCTCTCAAGGCACGTTCAAAGTCTAACGTTGCTCTCAGCTCTTCGCGGGCTTTTCTTGATGCTGGATGCTCATGAACGCTTGGTTTAGCCAGAAAAAGCATTACAGCCTTTCTAAAGTTTCCTTTTACTAATTCTTTTCCCACCAAATGCGTTATCGGGCGGGTGGTTCCAAAGCGTTGGTGACCAAAAAAGTTTGGAACCCCGCCGAGCTGCTCAAGCTCTCCTGCAACATGTAGCACTCGTTTCTTCATCGTTGTTTCTGGACAGTTTACTAAACTTATAGTTATGTGGAAGCTGTTTCCAAGCAGGTAATAGGCGGAAAGTTCTTGGCGAACATACCCTACAGGGTAAAGCTGCAAATCCTTAAAGCGTATTTTTTCTGCTTCGCTGACCGAGATTCCCTCGATGGTTACGTGTTGGGCAGTCAAGGCTTTTGCGTCTTTTATACCTGCGATTTGGATTCGGTTTTGGCTTATTCCCAGTTTTTCAGCAACCGTTTTGATGGCTGAAAACGTGTCCCAGTTTTGCTTCACTAGAACACACAGCAAATACCTGTCTTTTTTCTCAAGCGAAGAGCCTAAAACGCTTTGTCCGTCGCTTACAACAGGCTGCTTAGTGCTGGCGTGTGAGCCGTCCACAAGCACCTCTTCAACGACAAAATCCTCCGCGTAACGTCTAATTGCTCCGCCGATGCCGGGCGACGGTGTTGCGTAAACTTCTATGCCGATGTCTTTCTCCAGCCTTGGGACAATCAAAGTGGCGCCGCCGTTTAGAGAAGTGGAAGATTGCCTGTTAGCTTGTCAACTTTTTCCGCAGGCGCAGGGCCGATTCCTAAACAAGTTACCGTGTTAGGTGGGATTTCAGTTAAGCCCTTGTCCACGATCAAGGCGAATGGCAATCCCATTGTTTGGGCTTCTTTTTCTAAAGCCAACAGTTCTTTTTCGCTTTTCACTTTAACCGCGATTTTCCGTTGCCCCTCGTTCATCCATTCCTCCCACCATTGTCTATGCTCTCGTCGCGCGGCTTCTGAGGCGGAAACTGCCGCGTGTCCAAACTGGACAGCGGTTTTTCCTTTGCTTAGGCGTAAATCAGAACGGAAAACAATTACTTGCTTATACCTGAACTCCGACATTCATGCTCCTCTGTTCAGTCTGTTTGTCCACGCTGATTTAAGGATTCGCAGAAAAATAAAGATATAAAAAATAACCAAACGCAGCAAGCGTTTTCGGGTTGCCTAAAGCATGGAGAAACGCGCGCCCCTGAAAATCAACGTCCTCCATTTTTTGCAACACCTTTTCCAGCCTAAGGCGTTTGCAGAAACCTATCGCGGAATCCATCTGCCTATCCGACAACGCGTCAAACATTTTCCGCATTCTCAGCATGAAACTTGCGTCAAAACCCAGTTTCTCATCGCAACGTTCTTTGTAAGTGCTTAAAAATTTGGCTGAAAATTCTCCTTGCTCCAAGGCTTCGTGGGCTACTTCAGCCGCCACGCTGGCACAAGTTAACCCCACTATAATTCCTCCGCCTGTGGTAGGTTTTACTTGGGAAGCGGCGTCGCCTACAGCGAGGAAGCCGTCTGAATAGGGTTTTGGCGTGGGGCCGCCGAGCGTTATCGGGTGGTAAACGGGTTGCAAAATTTTAGCAGTTCTCAGCTTTTTTGATGCCAAGGGATGTTTGAGCATGAAGTTCTTCAAGAGTCTTTCTGGGTCTTCCCTTTTCGCGGCTAACCCCACTTTGGCTTTTTCTTCCTCTTTTGGGATGAGCCACGCGTAAAAGCCCGTCGCGAAGTTTCTTCCAAGGAAGACTTCCACCTTGTCTAATTCCATTTCTCTTACGTGTTCGGCTTCTGTTGAAAC
>JAWAPV010000098.1:0-5326 GCA_038894255.1 Bathyarchaeia archaeon | reverse complement strand
CATCTAAAGTGTAACCTTTAAAGTGAAGAGTCCCCTCAGCTCTTTCAACTGTTTTTCCAGGCCAGTTTCCTATGTGTTGGTGTAAACCTGTTAAATAGTTGAAAATAACGGATTTGCCCACGTTAGCGTTTCCAGCTAGGGCAATAAACAGTTTCTTACTGCCCATTCTTTTCTATCTCCACAAAAATTCGCTCAGCCATGCCTCTGCCAAGAGCAACCCTTGAGCCTCTCAAAAGAACCTCCAAAGGTCCATGAAAAGGGGCTGACTTCACAACCGTCACCTTTGTGCCAGGCGTGAAACCCATGTCCATAAGCCTCTTTTCGAAACACCAGCCTCTCCCGCGTCCTCTTCCATGCCTCGACTTTATTGAAGTAACTTTTCCGCTTTCTCCATTTTTCAGCCAAGTTAGGGGCACTTCATTTCTGTCTAAGCTTCGTCTTTCCATGCACACACCAACCTTTTCGTTATTCTTGTTTTACCTGAATTAGAGACGCTACCGTTTGGCTTATCGCGTGACTTTTGGAACCTATACCTACTGTTATTGGACCGCTGAAAGGGGCTTTTTCTAGGATTTTTATTGTTTTTCCGGGCACGAGGCCAAGCTTGTCAAGATATTGCAACAGCTCGTAGCTTTCCTCGGTTATTTTAACAACTGCTCCCTTTTCGCCCGTAGAAAGCTCTGTAAGTGGCCGTAGTTTTTCATCAGCAGCCTCTTCGCAGTTTGTCGGTATTGGGTTTCCATGCGGGCAGGTTTTGGGGTGCTTAAGTGCTTTCTCCAGATACTTAACCATCTCCTCGGTTATGCCGTGCTCAAGTTTGCAAGCAACTTCATGCACCTTGCTCCATTCCATGTGCAAAATATCTGTAAGTAACCGCTCTGACAGCCGATGTCTCTTAATAACTTGGAGAGCTATCTTCCGACCTTTCTCGGTGAGCTTAACGCCCCTGTAAGGCACGTGTGTAACCAATCCCTCTCGCTCTAGCCACTCAATAGTGTTCGTGACTGTGCCTGGAACAACCCTAAGCGACTTAACAATATCATTGGTTCGGGCAGCACCGCCTTTCTCTTGAAGCTTGAAAATACACTCGAGATACTCCTCAATAACGGCGCTAACTTCGATGGCAGACATTTTACGAACACCCAAAATAAAATTTACGATAACTCGTATATTTAAGGCTTCTTGCTCCAAACACGTTTTTCTAATAGCGCACTACAAAAGCGTATATTCTCAAAAGTTTTCGGAAAATACCAGCGCCAAGAGTTGATGCTAAAAAGAAGCTGATGTAACCAACTGTTAACTCTGGCACCGGGTTGCTCTTTAACTAAATTTTAACAGAATTTCAGATGTGTAAACCGTAAAGCTAACAGACTACAATACAACTAAAAATGCAATTTCCTTTTTTCGTCTTTTCTTACTTCTGCCTTGTTTTCTCATGTCACAAATTTCTTGTAGACTGGGTGCACCTTAAAATTCAGTTTAGTTTCGGATTTCTCTATGCTTCCGCTTGGCAGTCTTACACAGAGGGAGCTGACAATTGCGCCGTCAGGAATGAATCTAACGCCGTCAAGGAGTTCGCCTTTCGTCACGCCGGAGGCTGCGAAAACTAGTTCTCGACCCTTTGCTAGTTCTTCTTCGGTGTAGGTCTTCTCTATACTGACGCCTTCTCTCTGGAGTCTTTCCAGTCTTTTTGGGTCGTCTTTTTTGTCTTTCCAGACTTTAACAAGCATTGTGCCGCGGAGGCATTTTACTGCTGTTGCAGCTATTGTTGCTTCTGGGCCTGCTCCAGCACCCACGAGGAGGTCTATGCCCGTGCCGGGTATGCATGTGGCTACTGCTGCTGCGATGTCGCCGTCAGGAATCAAAATTATACGCACACCAAGCTTTCTTAGAGTTTGAAGCATATCGCAGTGCCGTTCGCGTTCCAGCATTATGACTGTAAAGTTTCCGAGTGGAAGCCCTTTTTCTCGGGCCACAGTCCGCACAATTTCTTCAAGGGTCATGTCGAGTGAGATTTTGCCAACTGAATGGTGGTCTGTAGCTACTTTGAAGTAGTAGCCGTCATCTGGCAACACTTGGAAGCACCCCGCGGGCGCGCATGCAAGTGCAGAGATGGCGTCTTTTCTTCCTTTTGAAGCTGCTGTGGTGCCGTCTACTGGGTCTACGATGAACTCGACTTTGGGGCCTTTTCCTGTTCCAACTTTTTCTCTTCGCAAGAACGCGGGTGCATTGTCCTTTGGGCCTTCGCACGCAATGACTTCGCCTTCGATGTCGGTCTGGGCTAGGGCTTCTCGTGAGAATTCCACGGCTTTTTCATCTATAAGGTCTGGGTTGCCTTGCCCGATGTGGAAGGCTGCGCCGATGGCTGCGGCAACGGTGATTCTTGTTAGTGAGGGTGCTAAGGCTCTTAGAGATACCATTTCTTTTCACTCTTAAGTCTAGCTTGTTTTGTCTTCTAAAAGGCTTTTCTATTCGCTAGCCACAAAAATCTCGTTCAGTTAAAGTAAAATGGGGAGGCGGCTTATTGCAGATCTTCTTTTGGCTTTTTTTCGCGTTTTCTGAAACCTTTAAACTTGAGTTTTGCTGTTAGTATCTTTTCAGTTGCAAACAACCTTGATGCTGCATACATTATTATCAGAGTGAATGCAGAGACGTAAATTATCCCTATGGATGCCGTGAAGTAATCGCCCATAATTACGGCTTTTGAGGCTATTATTGGGTGGCTGTAGGGAATAGCAAATATGGCAACCTTGAGGGCGATTGGCAACGTGTTTACATCCACATACATCAAAAGCAACGAGGGCACAAACAAGAACGGATAAATGTAGCCTACAAGTGATTGGGCGCTTCGCACGTCCTCTGCAAAAGCAGAAAGAACAACTGCTAGCGCCAATGCAGAAAGCAAAGTTACAAAAAGCGAGACGCCTAACAAAAAGTATCCCAAAATCGTGGGTGCAAGCCCTAGCGCTACAAGGTCTATTCCTTGGCCAGCCGGCAATGTTGCCATGAAAGAGCCCATGTAATAGTTAAAGCCTATCATGTAGGCTACGGCGCCTATAGCTGCGACAACAATGGAGCCTGAAAGTTTTCCCATCAAAATTGCGAACCTGTCCACAGGTAAGCTTAGTAGCATCTCAAGTGTTTTTTCTTCTTTTTCCATAGCAACTGAGGTTGCTGCTATCTGCATTGAATAGGTCAGCAGGATCATTATTGTAATCGGCATTGCTATTGCCTGCGAAAAAATCACGTTGGAAAGCATCTGAGGGTCAACGGATTCAATTTTCCCCTTGATGATAGAAAGTTTTGTGGCGCTTATCAGGTTTGGTGCTTGCTGCCTGTTGAAACTTTCAACGATCATGTCAATCATTGAAGAGCCAATGGCTTCGGAAATGCTTGCACCAGAAAAAACGCTGTAAAATCTGATGTATGTTGTGATGTTTTTGTCTTCGTTTATGTGCCTGCTGATGTTTGTGCTGAATCCTTCTGGGATTTCCACGATCTGTGTAGCGTTATAGGTTGCAAGTTGTTGCACTATGTCTTCGGCGGTTGTGTTGTTGATGACCGTTTTTACAAGCGGCCCTAAATAAGATATGAAGACTTGTGAGTATTCTTGTCCATCATTGTTTATTACAAGAACAGTAGCCTTTTGCGCCTGCTCTGCTGCTGATTGTATTGACAAACTCATAACCGCCCCTAAGGCTGGAAACATTATTAGCGGAACGATTATCATGCCAAGCAATATTTTTGGGTCTCTAACTAGTTCTTTGAGTTCTTTGACTAGGACGTTTCTGAAGCCTCTAAACAAGGCCAACCACCTTCGCAAAAACCTCCTCGAGGTTTGCACTGCCAAACTTTTCCTTAAGCTCTTGCGGCCTTCCCTCGGCAACAATCTGACCCTTGCTAAGCAAGGCGACTCTATCACAAAGATGCTCAACTTCAAGCATGTTGTGGCTTGAAAGCAGCACAGTAAGGCCGTGTTCCTTGACAAAACGCTTTATTGTTTCTCTGACATGGTAGGCATGCAGAACATCAAGCCCACTTGCAGGCTCGTCTAGTATGGCAAGTCGGGGCTTGGTCATCAAAGCTCGTGCTACTAGCAGCCTGCGCTTCATTCCCTTGCTATAGGTTTTTACTTTGTCCTTCAAGCGTTCGCCTAATCCAGAAATCTGGATAGCCTCGTCAATCATCTTGCTAACCATTGCCTTATTTTGGACACTAAACTTTGCCATAAACTCAAGATACTCCATGCCTGAAAGGTTTCGGTAGGCTCCTGCTTCTTCTGGAAGATAAGTAATGATTTTTCGGACATCAGCAGCTTCCTTAACAACGTCTAGGCCGAAAACTTTGGCTTGACCAGAAGTGGGCAAAAGCAAAGTAGAAATTATCCGCAAAGCAGTGGTTTTCCCCGCACCGTTTGGACCTATCAAACCAAAGATTTCCCCTTCTCCTATCTTTAGGTTTAAGCCTGCTAATGCTTGAATGGCGCCGAATTTCTTGGTCAAGTTTATAGTTTCTATTGCTGTACCCAAGTTAACATCAACGCGCAGTTATTCGTTAGAACGTAATAAAAATGTTCCTCTAAAATTCTCTGAAATGCCTCAAAGCGGCCAAATTAAATTCTAGCTTAAATAGAAAAATACACATTAGCCAAGTTTTTTCGCAAAACTTTTAAAGAGTTAACACAAATAGGTGAAATCTCGTGATAAAAATGGAAATGGAGAAAATCGCACAATGGGCCTTCACGCTTTTCGTCATTCTGGCAATTATTATGGGGCTTGTCGTCGGCTACATGGCTTACGCGGATGACCCGAACTACACTACCACCCACGCATACGTTATGCTTATTCTGTTGATATTAGGTGTTATCGTCGGAATTGTGAGCATTACTACAAAAGAGGTTATGCCTTTCATGATAGCCACAATAGCCTTAATAGTTGCCGCCAACGCTGACGTTTGGTACCCGCTGAACACAATCCACGGCTTGCTCTATGACTGGGCACGCACAATTTTGGATTACATTGTGGCCTTTGCAGCACCAGCGGCGGTTATTAACGCGATTAAAGCAGTCTTGGCGATGGCCCGAGGAAAATAGCCACCCTTTTTTAGTTTTCTCTTTTTTCTTTTTATTAAAGAGTTAACTCTTTTCCAACCCGCTTGCCCATCGACAATAGGGGCAAGCTATCAGTTCATATCTCCACAGTTTATGCCTAAGATTTTTGTCAGTTTTGCAAGGTCTTCGTTACTCATCCACTCTGTTTTCAAGTATTGACATATTCTCTCGTCACTCAAGCCAATTCTTCTAGCCTCATCGACCACAAAACGGTAG
>JAWAPV010000097.1:0-5392 GCA_038894255.1 Bathyarchaeia archaeon | reverse complement strand
CGACGCATTCATAGAGAAAAAACACTTGTACGCAGTATTCGCAGAGTACTGCCGTACACTCAAATTGCCAACAGTAACACAAGACACATTTTTCAAAAACCTCCCAAAACACATTGCAGTAACAGAGTATCGACCAAGCATTGAGAAAACACGCATGCACACATTCAAAGGCATACGCTACAGTGCAAACACGCCCAGCGTGTCCACCGTGTCCAAGGTCTTCTACACCTTAATGGAAAAGGCTGACGCCTTCAATAATGACGCATACAAAATCACCAAGCTAAATGATGCAGGTTTAATTAAAGTAGAAATAGCCTTGGACAGCCTGGACAGGCTGGACAGAGAAAAACACAAACAAGAATCCCTTGCAATTTTCAGACAAGCCTCTACGATACAGGAAGTCATAGAGCAAATACGCTTCAAGTTCAGCGAAGACACTAAAGAAAAGTTTCAGCAGTTAGCTATACAACTCGGCGGCTTAACTGAAAACGAAGCTGAACACTTATTCAACCAACTTGTTGACGAAGGAAAACTCGCCATGACACCTACAGGATTATGGAGATGGTGCTAAATGGCCGAGGAAACGGATTGCGAAAAACAAAAGCTTGTGCAGCTAATCAGGCGAATTGCACGAGAAGAGGCATACAGTGCTATAGACGAGCATGTTTGTCAATACTCCCACAAAGAGAAAGACACAAAAGAGGCAAAAGAGTCGATGCCACAGGTAAGAAAACAGCATGATAACCAAGTTACAGCAATTAGCATAAACAGAAATGACGTAGGGGTACTTCAGATTAGCCCTTTCCGCTTTATGTTATGCGGCAACTCCCAAACACCAAGAAACCAAAAAGCCATTACACTCCGCCAAAAACAAGCTCATAAACACTTTTCCAGGATTCAACGTAAAAGAGGATCAGCAAAATAATGGTTGAAGCTGAGGCTCCAAACAAAGATCAAACACAAAAACAGGAACAAGCTACACTACAACAGCAAAGCAGCATTCTTTCACCGTTAGGGCAGCCTCAGCTTGAAAACGATACTACATACATTACAGACCCGTATAATGCACGTAGTAACCTTTTATCACGTCCTAAATGTGGTTCGCAGAGGCTTTGGCGAGACGCCAAACGCTACACCAAGCGGGGGTTTGAAATTCAACGTTGGTTTTGCCGCGACTGCGGACGCCGATTCTGCGACCCAGAAGACACCGCAAGAGCTCCGAGCATGTTTGAACATGATGAAATGATTGAATCAAAGCCATTAAAAAGCGGTCAAGGTATAGTAGTAGACAGCCAAATATGCGTCACGGAGACGAAAAACTTGGCTGCAGAACCTCAAAGAAGCAGGTTTCTGCGGAGAAACGAGACGCTGCAACTGCAGGCAAATGCTAACATCCCCGAGAAAGTGGTCAACTACATGCTTTGGCTGAAGAAACAAGGCTACGCAGAATCAACAATCTTCAACCGCGTAAAAATCATCAAATACCTCGCCAAACACGCAAACATAGACAACCCAGAAGCCATCAAAGAACTAATCGCCAAGAAAGACTCGTGGAGCCTCGGACGCAAAGAAATAATCGTCGAATGCTACAGCAACTACCTCATCTGCACAGGCGGAACATGGAACCCACCCAAATACCGAGCCATCGAAAAACTACCCTTCATCCCAACAGAAAGCGAAATCGACTACCTAATCGCCTCCTGCGGAAACAAAACCAGCACCTTCCTACAACTCCTAAAAGAAACAGGCGCAAGATGCGGCGAAGCATGGCAACTCGAATGGACAGACATAGACACCGAGCGCAACACTGTACGCATAACACCAGAAAAACACAGCAACCCAAGAATACTCAAAATCTCCCAACGCCTAAAAGAACGATTGCTGGATCTGCCGAAAACCTCAAAATACGTCTTCGGCGGAACCAACCTAAAAACCACAACACGACTCTTCGAACGTAGCAGAAAAATCGCAGCAGCCAAAAGCAAAAACCCACGCCTAAACAAAATAACCTTCCACACACTCCGCCACTGGAAAGCCACCATGGAATACCACAAAACCAAAGACATACTCCACGTCATGCGCCTACTCGGCCACAAAAACATCAAAAACACAATGCGCTACACACAACTCGTAGACTTCGGAGAACAAGACTACACAGTCAAAGTCGCCTGGACACTCGAAGAATCCGTAAAACTGCTGGAGGCAGGGTTCCAATACGTCTGCGACTACGAAAACGCCAAGCTCTTCAGAAAACCAAAGTAGCCACTAGCCGGGGATTCGTCCAATTTCATGTTGATGGCGCCGGGGAAGGGACTCGAACCCCTGCGAGCCAAAGGCCCACTGGCTGGCTTGTCTTGGGCCCCATTTTATGCCTGTACTGATCTCGAGGCCAGCGCGATAACCACTCCGCCACCCCGGCCTGAATAGAAAAACAGCGACCGTATCTAAAAGAGTTTTCATTGTCCTTTTGAAGTTAGCGTTAAAGGGAAGAGCCATTGCCACGTGCTTTCTTTGCATCCTTTTCAGATAGGATTCTAAGGGCTTCACTGGCGATTTTTTAACATGATCTAAGTCGCTTGGAACAAGCAGGTATCCAGCCAACTCGCCTCCTGCAAATCCGATATGACGCTATTGCCACCAGAAGCTGCGCGCGGTATATTCTTCACCGTTAAAGAATGCCTTTTAAGGATTTAATAATAGCGAAAACGCATGCGCAGCGTATAAAGACAAGTTAAATAAAATAAAAAGAAGGAGAAAATTAGATTTTCTTGGTTTTAACTGCGTTCTCCAGTGCTACGACGCCTGGGAGTTTCTTGCCCATCAGGAACTCGATTAATGCGCCGCCTGCGGTGCTGATGTAGCTGATTTTGTTTGTTAAGCCGTATTCTTGTATGGCTGCAATGGTGTTTCCGCCGCCTGCTAGGCTGAAAGCTTTCGAGTTGGCGATGGCTTCGAAAACTTTCTTGGTGCCATAATTGAATTCTTTGTTTTCGTATACGCCCATTGGGCCGCTGACGACTATGGATTTGGCTTTGCTGATGAGCTTCGCGTAGTTCTCCACTGTCTTCGCACCTATGTCAAAGATTGAATATTCCGTTGGCAGCTTGTCCACGCCTATTTCTTTTCTTTTGCCATTCACGTCTAACGCGACGTCTACAGGCACCAAAATGTTGTCGGGATATTTCTGCATAAGCTCCTTGATGCCTGGAATCAAGCCTGTTAACTCCTTCTTCGCTAGGAAGTCCATGTTCTTCTTGCCTATGTCCACGCCTTTAGCCGCGAGGAACAATTGTGCTGTTACTCCGCCGACTATTACGTAATCTGCGATACCACTGCTTAGTACGTATTTGCTGATTTCCAATGAGTCGTCTGCCTTGGCGCCGCCCATGACATACACGCATGGCTTTTCAGGCTTCTCTAAGGCGCGGGCTAGCGACTTCAACTCACGCTCCATTATTCTGCCTGCAACGGAAGGAAGCACCGCGGTGAAGCCTACCATGGAAACGTGACCACGATGCGCTGCGGCGAACGCGTCATTAACAAATAAATCGGCTAGCGGTGCGAGATTCTGCACTAATTCTGTTTTAGCATGCTGCTCTGGTGTTCCACTTTTTGTTTCTCCGTCCCAGCTGCGTACATTTTCGAGGACAAGAATTTCTCCGCTTTTCAGCGCTTTTATTGCCTTTTTTGCTTTTTTGCCGAAAACGTCATCCACATACTTCACTGGGCATTTCAGGATTTTTCCAAGAATTTCGGCGTGCTCCTTCAGGGGGGTGTAGTCTGGGTCGCCTTTTCTTCCCTGATGCGCGAGGACAACTGTTTTGGCGCCTTTTTCCGCGAGTTCCTTAAGTGTGGCCTCAGCGTGTGCCCGGATGCGCACGTCGCTTGTAACTTTTTTAGTTGCTGGGTCGATTTCGCTGTTGAAGTCTACTCTGACGAGAACTACTTTGTCTTTGACTTGAACATCATCTAAAGTCAGGTACTTAGCCATATCACATCACTTTCATTTTTTAGGTCAAAAGAAAAATAGGAAGAGAGCTTTTAAAGTTTAAGTTGCGTTTTAAGCCTTTTTAGAGCCCTGCTTTTTTGCCGACTAACTCGATTAGCTCGACCATTCTGCAGGAGAAGCCCCATTCGTTGTCGTACCATGCGAGTACTTTGACGAAGTTGCTCTTTCCGCCTAGGACCATTGTTGACTGGGCGTCGAAGACTGCGGAGTAAGTTGAGTGCAGCACATCGGATGAGACTATTGGGTCTTCGGTGTATTCCAATATTCCCTTCAGTGGCCCTTCTGCTGCCTTTTTCATTGCAGCATTGACTTCTTCCGCGGTGACTTCCTTCTTTAGCACAGCGGTTAAATCCACAATGGAAACATCAGCCACTGGCACACGAAGTGCGATACCGTTCATCTTGCCACTGCAAGAGGGCAGAACTTCGCCGATTGCTTTTGCTGCGCCTGTGCTTGTTGGAATAATGTTTAATGCAGCGGCACGGGCTCTGCGTAGGTCCTTGTGAACCAAGTCTTGAACCCGCTGGTCGTTAGTGTACGCATGCGTGGTTGTCATGAAAGCTTTCTCTATGCCAAAGTTGTCATCGAGAACTTTGCTGACCGGTGCAAGGCAGTTTGTGGTACATGATGCATTGCTGAGTATGTTGTGTTTTGCGTGGTCGTAAAGTTTGTCGTTTACGCCCATGACTATGGTTATATCAGGGTTTTTGGCCGGTGCACTGATGAGGACTTTCTTGGCGCCTGCTTGCAAGTGCTTTGATGCAGCTTCGCGTTCAGTAAACAAGCCCGTTGACTCCACAACTAGGTATACGCCAAGATCCTTCCATGGAAGCGCCGCAGGGTCCTTTTGGGCTAGGACTTTGAGGAGTTTGCCGTTAACGACTAGGTCGTTGCCTTTGACTTCAACAGTGCCTGGGAATCTTCCGTGAATCGAGTCGTATTTCAAAAGGTGCGCGTTTGTCTGGGCGTCTGCAAGGTCGTTGATGGCTACGAAGTCTATTTTCGCTTTGCGTTCAAGTGCTGCTCTGTAGAGAAGACGTCCGATTCTTCCAAATCCGTTAATTCCTACTTTTATGGTCATTTATAATCACCATTTTAGGCATGGAGTAATCACATATCTTATCTTAATTAATTTTCCGACCGAAAACGTTGAAGCCGCATGTTGCAGTGTGAGTCATCAAGGCTACTTGAAAAAAGACGACCACTGCGCAAGTTACCAAGGTAAACTTGTTAGCTAAATAATCTTACGGGAAGCGGCTGATCAACTAAGTTGTGATGCCTCATATTGTTTTTAAGTGAAATTGAAGAGCTGATTATGCAAAACTTTATTACATTGCCCAGCATTTTGCATTTCTAAAAAAGGTGGAAACACTTGAAATTCGG
>JAWAPV010000096.1:678-5437 GCA_038894255.1 Bathyarchaeia archaeon | reverse complement strand
GGCGGACAAGCCGTTGGCCGCCAAGCCGACTGTCGCTATGATGAGCATTTCAGAGGTGGCTACTTCGGCTGGGTTTTGCAGTCTTTGCAGTGCGTTGTAGAAGATGAGGGCTACGATTGCGATGAGGAACAGCCCGTTTAGGAAGGCTGCTAGGATTTCGGTTCGGTAGTAGCCGAAGGTTTTCTTGTAGTCTTTTGGGCGTTCGGCAATCCATGCGGCTGCAAGCGCGAAGCCTAGGGCTGTGGCGTCGTTGAGCATGTGCCACGCGTCTGCCATAAGCGCGAGGCTGTTGGTGAGGTATGCGCCGACAAGTTCGATGGCGAAGAAGATGGCGGTTATGGTGAGGGCGGCGGCTAGGCTTTTTTTGCTTGCTTGGGAATGGCGGTGCTCGTGGGTGTTGGTGTTTGCCATGATGGTATTTCGTTTTTACCGCATTATTAAGTTTGCACTTGAGGCGCATGTTACTTCATGGTTTTTCGCCATCGAGTCGCGTCTTGCGTGTTTTTAAAATTGGTTTTCTTGTTGCTGTTTTGTCTGATTCGTATTCTGGGTGCACAATTTTTTAATATCAGCTAGAAGCTTCATAGTCGAAAAAAGAGATGAGAGAAGAACATGAAAGTCAAGATTGTTATTGGAACCCTGCTAATTTGCGTTGCTCTGGTTAACGCAAGCGTGTCTTCGGTTGCGGCGGACACGTTGGTAAAAGACGATTTTCTGCTGGAAAGCTTTGCTAAAACAATCGACTTTTTCGATTATGTCCGTGCCTACGCCACCTTGCACGGCATGAATCGCCCGCCAGAGAATTATCACGCTTACTTGTACACTACTTACGTTAACACGAAAGGACTGCACATGCTTTACACTGGACTGTGCAACATTAGCTTCGGCACTCAGAACAGTTTCACCATTCCGATGCAGACGTATCTGCTGCATTACAAGACTAATAACCGAAGCCGCGACGTTTTGCTGGCATCCACTTTTCTGATGCTGATGGCGTTCAACGACACCGAAACTTCGCTTTATGCTGACTCGCCTGACGTTAATGATAATCTTTGGGCATCTTTCAGTATGGGATTCACCTTCGGCGAACACATTTTCAACGAGACCCTTCCCGCCTTGAGCTGCACAACCGAAAACATACCCTTAACGCATTCAGAAGACAAGCTGAGCTGGCATTGGGGCATGAAGTACACGAACTTGACTGCGGTTTGGTGGCGCACGTATATTTCGCCGACGAACCCGAGTTTCGAAGGTATTCCCATGGCGATTGCCACCTACGACGAGTTAACTTTCACTTATGACTTGACCATTGACCCCGTGGCGGGCAAGGCGACTTTGAATGAAAACCACAACATTGGCAGGCTTCGTCAGCTGTGGCGCTTCTGGATAAACGGGACTTTTCCGTTTCTGCACTATGCGCACTATAACGCGACGGGCACGTACCGCGGCGGGATAAAGATTTCGGAAGACACTATTTACGACTTTGTTGAAAAGAACAACATTAAAATGAGCATCGTGAGCTTCCAAACGTCCATTCTTGCCGACCGCGAAACCTACTGCCTCTCAACCAGCGGCCAGAACGTCACGGACAACGAACAGATGGTCAGCAACACGGGAATAACGACCTACGCTGATGACGGCGAGAAAGTCTGCGACGCCAGCTTCGGAACCAAGCAGGCCTACAAGCTCTACAACAAGGAAGAAACATCATACGACTCGTTCAACTCAACCACCCGAACAAGCAGGCTCGGAGGCTTCGCCCGCAACGCAGGCTTATTCGCCTTCCACATCGGCTTGATGAAGTTCATGCCGCTGCTCGTAGCCAACATGTACCCCGCAATGTACAACAGGGCAAAGGAAACCATTTCAAACATGAGCCTCGCACGTTACTTCTACATCATCGCGTACCCCACCTACAACGGATGCAGAATCGAGCACGACCCAACGCTGACAGTTTACTTGGCCACTTCGGCAACGCCACAAGAAGAAGCAGCACGCATGTTCGTCGGCCTGCTCATCATAGGCGGAGCCATAGCCTCCATAATAGTGCTTGCCGTGCTGGTTGTCAAGCTTCGAAAGAAAAACACGCCACCACCAACATAAGCAACAGCAAACTCTACTTCAACCTTTTTTATTAACACTTCCCACAAACAACATTAACCTATATATAAGGGGCCTAAAGTTTTCCAGCAGCAACAGACGCTACTTAACGTTCAGCGGCAAGCGTAAGGTTTAAGCGTTAATGTGCAATTTAAAATTCGAGTTCTCACACATAGAGGTAAGAATGATTTGTCCACCCATAGGCCCACACTTGAAGAAAGAAAAGCAGAAGTCCTAATCAAACTTAGAAACTACAAACTTATCAAAAAACAGAAATACGGAGACGCAGTCGGCTACACCGTCAACCTGCCAAAAGAAAAAGAAAAAGCTCTCATATGGTGCGTACCCGGAGAAACCACAGTCGGCATCGCTTCAATTAACCGCCTCCAAAAAGTCATGAAAGAACTGGAAATAGAAAGAGGAATAATCGTAACCGACGGAAGATACACCCACGCCGTCAAAGCAAGCACGCAAAAACGCAAAATCGAGCTACTGCCAAAAGCTTTCCCATCCTTCGACATCTTTGAGCACGAACTTGTCCCCAAACATGAAATCCTCTCGGAAGAAGAAAAACAGCAGATACTCGCACAATACAAGGTCCAACCCTACCAGCTGCCCCAGATAAGCTCATCCGACCCCGCAGCCAAAGCCGTAGGCGCCAAGCCAGGCGACATACTCCGCATAGTAAGAAAAAGCCCAACTGCGGGCAAACACTACGCCTACAGGTACGTAATTGACTAACAACAAACCCTAAGACGCAGGCTTTTGCTCATTTGACAATTCAAACAGGATAACCAAAGCCTCGCCAAAAGGAATTCGCAGCCGAACAGCAAGCTCCTCAGGAGTCACCTTCGGATTCTCAGCCAACACAACCTCCCGCGTGTAAGCCTTATGACTCGGATACATGACCATAGCGTGAACCGTCTCAACCAGCACAGGCCACAACTTCTCTCCAACATAACTCTCGAAACCCATAACGCCTCACAAATATAATATACAAGCCAAAATATCCTTTTTGCGAAATGCTTGATCCGAAACCACAAACTATATCTCTCATGCGAAGACTAACGCACAGCAAACAGGAGAACAAAAAAGCCAATGACAGTCAAGGCAGTAATCTTTGACATGGACGGAACAATTGCAGCGTTCAACATAGACTACATGGCCGTACGCGCCGAAGTAAGAACACTTCTATTAAACGCAGGCTTACCCGCGTCACTAGCGGCAATAAACGAAAGTATTTTTGAAATGCTGAAGAAAGCTGAAATCTTCCTGAAAAACAACGGCAAAAGCAGCCGAACAATTGAGGCTATACGGGAAAAAGCTCTAGCCATAGCCGAAAAATTCGAACTGGAAGCCGCAAAAAAAACGACCCTACTTCCAGGCGTTGCCGTGACTCTTAAAGCTTTGAAGCAGCAGAACATGAAACTTGGCTTGTGCACTATTAACAGCGAAAAATCAGTAAACTACATTCTGTCCCGCTTTAAAATCGCCAACTACTTCGACACGCTGGTTCCCCGAAACAAGGTTAGGCACGTCAAACCCCATACCGAACACTTAGAAATGGCTCTAAAAGCCTTGAACGTGAAACCAAACGAAGCCGTAGTCGTTGGCGACGGAGAAATAGACATGAAATGTGCAAAAGACACAGGCGCAATCGCTGTAGGCATATCCTCAGGAATTTCTGAGCAAAAAGACCTTGTCAAGGCAGGAGCCAACTACATAATAACCGCACTAACTGATCTACCACTACTTATAGAACAGCTAAACAAACAACCATAAAACCTCTAGGCTTTTTTGAAATAATAAACAGGCCAGTTTGGCCACTGCTGAGCTTGCTTGCAGCCCTCAAAAACCACGGTTAGGGGCATTCCAACCTTTAACTGGTCATGAGGCACGTCTTTTATCATGCCTGGAAGGTTTACTCCGTTTTCAAGCTGAACAATGCCAACAGCATAAGGCGCAAAACTCTGGAATTGTGCGGGTGCAACATGAATAACCGTGTAGGTCAACAACAGCCCTTTCGAGGAGACTTCGAGCCATTCGAACTCCTTCGAGAAGCAAACGTCGCACAGCGGCCTCGGCGGAAAGTGAAGCTTCCCGCACTTTCTGCATTTTCCACCTAAAAGCTTGCCTTGACTTGCACACTTGTAAAACTGTTCAATCGTAAACTGCTGCGCTTCAACCATCCCTCTCAAGCCCTCCTGTAAATGTGAACTGCGGCAGTAGCTCCTGAACCGCCAACATTATGAGTCAAACCAACCTCAGCATCCTTGACCTGCCGCCTCTCTGCCTGTCCAGTGAGCTGCAAAAATATCTCGTAAGCCTGCGCCGTTCCCGTGGCCCCTACGGGATGCCCCTTAGCCTTTAAGCCTCCGCTCGTGTTTACTGGAATTCTTCCGCCAAGCTTTGTTTCGCCCTTCTCAACCAGTTTTCCGCCTTCTCCAGCCTTGCACAGCCCCAAATCCTCGTAAGCAATTATCTCAGCAATCGTGAAGCAGTCGTGAACCTCTGCAACATCCACCTCTTCAGGCTTAACCCCAGCCATCTCGTAAGCGTTCTTCGCGGCGAGCTTGGCTGCAGCAAGCGAAGTGAAGCTGCTTCTCTCATACAACCCTATGGTGTCGCTTGCCTGTCCGCTGCCAATAATGTGCACGGG
>JAWAPV010000096.1:0-668 GCA_038894255.1 Bathyarchaeia archaeon | reverse complement strand
TACATTATTACTCCCCCACCAGCTTCTTTCCCATATTTTTTAGCAAGTTCTGGCTTTGTCAGGATGAGGCAGCTTGCGCCGTCCGTAATAAGCGAGCAATCATAAAGTTTCAGCGGCCACGCAACCACTCTTGAAGCCAACGCGGCCTCAAGGGTTATTTCCTTCTGCATCTGCGCCTTAGGGTTAAGGCTTCCGTGAAAATGATTTTTAACAGCAACCATCGCCATTTCCCTCTCGCTCGTTCCATACTTATGCATGTGAGCGGTTGCCATAAGCGCAAAAAGCCCCGGAAACGTTATCCCGTTCCACTGCTCAAACGGGTAATCAGACGCCATAGCAAGATACTCAGTAACCTCAGCGGTGCTGCGATGAGTCATCTTCTCAACGCCTCCAACCATAACCACGTCAGCCAAGCCTGAAAGCACAGCGTAAACCGCAGCTCTCAAGGCAGCCCCAGAAGAAGCACACGCAGCCTCAGTTCTCGTAGCTGGCACCCCTGCCAAACCAGCCCAGTCCGCCAAGGTCGCACCTGTGTGGCCCTGATGCTCGTAGGATTCGCCCATGTGGCCAACAAACAAGGCTTTTACGTCTTTTTTTGGGTCAAGCTTTGGACAGCGGTCGTAAGCTTCTTTAGCTGCCAAAGCAAAAAGCTCGCTAGCATAAAGCCC
>JAWAPV010000095.1:0-5488 GCA_038894255.1 Bathyarchaeia archaeon | reverse complement strand
CACCGAAAAGGAGCCACACGCGCATTTCCACCCAACCACCCCGAGATACCCGCAGACTACCGCACAGCAGGACAGCCCGTGCTAATTCCAGGCAGCATGGGAACAAGCTCTTGGCTGTTGGTCGGCACCAGCAAAGCCATGGACGTCAGTTTTGGTTCTACCGCGCATGGCGCTGGACGCATGATGAGCAGAGCAGCGGCCAAACGCAACTATTGGGGTGGCGACGTTAAAAGGGGTTTGGAGCAGCGTGGAATTGTGGTGCGGTCGGCTAGTTCGGTTGTTCTTGCTGAGGAAGCTGACCCTGCATACAAGAATGTGGATGCAGTAGCTGAGGTCAGCGATAAAGTAGGCATAGCCACGAAAGTCGCGCGGTTCGTGCCCCTCGCGGTGGTCAAGGGCTAGGTTTTCCAGTTTTCTTTGCTTTTCTTCTTTTCGTTCGGCGTGATTTTGTCTCCAAGCTTCTTTTCAATTTTTATCTTTGCCTCTTCAAACACGCGCGCCTTTTGAAGCTCTTTCATGTACCATGCCCTTTCTCTTGCAGAATGCAAACTTACAGCTACTCCCACAACCAGCATGGCTATGCCCACCGTGGTAAGCGTTAAACCCAGAAGGCTGTACGGGTGCTCAGTCAGATGGTAAGGGATAATGAAAAACCATTCGGGGTTTTCCACCGTAACAACTGTTTCGAGAAGCCCGCCTACAAAGAAAACTGAGCCTATAACAATAACCAAGTAACCCACAGTTTCGTTGTGCCTCGACTCTTCCGCTTTTTCGTGAAGATGCTCGCTGAAAAGCATCAACCATCCACAGCCTCAAGGGATAAAAGCGGTGGCTGTTAAGCATTATTATGAAATTCGAATAATCAAAAGGCTTCAAGATTTATATCGCGAGTCCACCAAGTGTTTTTTGGGATGGGCTAGCAAACTGAAAGACCAATGTGGAATCTGCAACCGCGTTCTTAGAACCCGCTACCTTAGACGCTGCACACGCTGCGGCAAACTTTACTGCAGAGACTGCATGGTCGAAGATGTAGCTACGGGCGACCCTGCAAGAATGGTTTGCCTCAACTGCGCCAGACGCATCGTTTCCCCGTTTACAGCAACAAAGTATGACGGCCTTGCAAGGTATCTAAAATTCCGCGGCTCCTTCACAGACACCGTTCAACTCAGCTTTGCACGGATTGACGGGCTTATTGGAGACAACTTGCCCATGGAAGCCTACAAGAATGAACGGTGGTGGGAAAACTCGCCTTACAACGAACACGCCAAAGCTTGGCTAAACGCGGGATGGGAAACAAGAGAAGTAAACCTAAAAGAGGGATACGTGACCTTTAAGCGCGTCAGGCACATCCAAACAAAGAAAAAAAAGGATAGCCAAACAAAGAAACCCTTTACCCCCGCTCGCGTTCGCCCCATGAAACCAAAAACTCCTTCAAAAACCAAAATCTCGAAACTCTATGCTCGCATAAAGAACCTTGAACGCCGTCGCATGGAAATGCCAACATACAAAGGCAGCTTCAAACCCAAACCACAACATGAAAAAACTCTGTTCAAATCCAAAGAAAAACCGCAGTAAACCAGCAGGCTGATAAAAGAATTTTTATGTTGCCGATTCGTTGAATAAAAGGCGTCACGCGGTCGTCGTCTAGCTGGTTAGGACACAAGCCTTCCAAGCTTGCGATCCCGGGTTCAAATCCCGGCGACCGCACCAACACGCTGCCTCCCAACTGTTTTTCAAAATACACACAAACGAAGAGAAATTAGCGTGCTTCTTTAAAAGTCTTAATAATCATATACCACGTTAGGTTTAATAGTTAAAAAATTCGATACTTATCGAGTGGTAAACGATGACCACGTTAGCTCAGAAAGAAAATACAGTTGAAAAAAATAATGCATATATTTTTGTCTGTAGCAATAAGACAGAAAAAGAATGCTTTCAGCGAATGCTATTTGGAACAAGCAAAGCGTATGCTGCAGATACCTTGACAGTAAAAACTGGTGATATCTTGTTTCTACTTAATATTGATTCAGACGTCTTGTATGGCGTTTTTCGTGCAAAATCAGATGGCAAACAAAACATCGTACCTGAAGCTTGGAACGGCAAATATCCATATCAAGTGAGAGCTGAGCCTCTAGGTGACGTTCAAAAAATCGAAAAAGCAAAAAACATACTCAAAAAGATAGGAATAGAATGGCACAAACCACTAGATAACCTTATGATTGAACGACTATTAACGCATTTTCCAACAAAAGGAAGCGAATATTACAAAGAAATAATAGATAATAAACCTTGGGGATTGTTAGCTCCTGAAAAGATAATTACCGCTAAAAATAGAAATGCTAATGAAATAGAAACAGAAAAACCACCGCTCGAAGCCACAACGTTATGGGATTACCCAAGACAAAGTTACGGTAAAAAACCAAAAGGAAACAATAAGTATCCGGGCGTGACTCCCGCTTTCGTCATTTGGAACATGATACAAAGATACACCGAGCCTGGAGACTTAGTTCTTGACCCCATGTGCGGTAGCGGTACTACATTAGATGTTTGTAAAGAAGAAGGTCGAAAAGCAATATGCTATGATATAGCTCCTCCGCCGGAAAGACCAGACATAAAACAAAACGATTCTCGAACAATCCCTTTGCCGAATGATTATGTTGACATGATATTTATAGATTCACCCTATGGAGATAACATAAGATATAATGACCACCCTGATTGTATAGGCAAGATTTCAAGCGAAACTGAAGCCTTTTATGATGAACTTGAAAAAGTGATGCAAGAATGTTACAGAGTATTAAAACCCGGCAAAGTTATTGGTTGGCTAATTGGAGATCAGTGGGTAAAAAAGAAATTTACCCCCGTGGGCTTCAACATCTATCAAAGATTGAGCAAATATTTTGAAACTGTAGACATAATATGTGTGGCTCGAAGAGGACAAGCGTCTCACACTGGAATATGGTATAATAGGGCAAGGCGTTTCAATTTCTTTTTGCGCGGCTTTAAATACTTGTTTATTATGAGAAAACCTTTGAAAGGAACCGTGGACACGGAAAAAAGAACAATTAAATGGGCATTTTACGATAGGAATAAAAATAACACTTAATTGTCTGGTGACGCAGGTGAAGTTTCAAGATTTAGTGGAGTTATATGAAGCTAAAAAAGCACAATACGGAGTCAACACATATAAGCATGTTTCGAAACTTCTTCAAGAAGCAAAAGAGATTCACAAAAAAGACTGGACGAAGAAGCCGACACCGAACGAGGATCATGAGCAGTCATGGAGAGCCTTTAAAGGAAAAAATTTAGAAAAACTTGTTATGTACATAATCAAAGAAGAAATTGAGAACCTTGGATTGAAAATAGTTGAAGGAAACAAACTAGAAAGAACAAACAGCAACAATTTGTCCCTTGAGCTAAGTTCAGTAAAGCGTAACTTGCTTATAGATTACGGTGAGTTTGGCAGCCACCTGCCTGATGTTGATATAATAATTTACCATCCAAAAACCTACAAAATAATTGCGGTGATATCTAGCAAAGTGACTCTGCGTGAGCGAATTGCTCAAACAGGTTATTGGAAAATCAAACTGTCGAAGGATAAGGTTACAGAACACATAAAAGTATTCTTCGTAACACTTGATGAGGATGGAACCTTAACCGTGAAGAGCCCAGCAAAAAAAGGAAGAGCCATAGTAGAAGCTGATACAGACGGAAGTTACGTGATTAGCGAAAAAAGCGTTGAGGAAAGCCCAAAGGTCAAGATGTTTGACAAATTCATAGAAGACTTAAAAAAATTGCTAAGGACTTCCAAATAATAGGGATGTGTTTTATTGTGTTTGCCATTTTTCTAGCAGGAACTTGGGAATTTCTGACGAGTCTCTTGGTCCCACGAGGACTTGCCAGCCGCTTGCTTCTTCTATTTCTCCGCTTAACCGTGCCGCCTTGCCAGGGATAATCAGCTTCTTGTGTTTTACTTTTCCCTCTATTCCAGAGGCTTTAATGGCGTCTGCGACTTTTTCTGCAGTCAGTTTTCTTCCTGCAACGGCACTGTCCACTGCTATGCCTTCCGTGTCCACAACAAGCAGGTAAGCGTTAACTTTCGCGTTTTCAATGTCAGACGCAACCGTGTAATACGTAAGAGCAAAGTTGGTGGTAAACATTACCGGCGAACTTTCATCTGGGGAGCCGAACACCTTTAAGCCTGGCTCAACCGCGACTGGCTTTCGCGGGTCAGTGTAAATGTTTTGTCTTAGAACGACAGGCGGAAGCAAAGCCCAGCCGTCCACGTTGTGCACGATAACCACATCGGCAAAACGCACAATAAGCATGTTAGCCAAGTAGGCTTCGCGCCACTTCGCGACTTCCTCTGGCAAGTCGCCGCGTTCAAGCCAAACCGTCATGGGCACGCCCAGCAGAGGAAAGCCGGAAAGTTCGTCTCCGCGTTTGCAAGCTGCACGTCGAAGCATTGTGAAGCTGTTCAAGGTTTCAGCTAGGCCTTCGCCAGCAAAAGTGCCTGGGTCCAACACGAGTTCGCCGACGCCGTATTCAACAAGCGTTTTGGTCAAAGACCTTAAAAGGTTCAGGTTGCCAGGCGCAAAAACGGTCAGCGGGCAATTATACATTAAAGCAAGCTCAGCCATTTCCTTCCAGTTTTCCGCGGTGGCTGCGTATAAGAGTGGTCGGAGCTTGGAGGCTGCCATTAAGCCTGCTTCAAGAACGTTTGGGTTCAGCGAACACAGAATTAAGGGTAGTTTGGTGTTTTCGGTAACTTTTTTGACGGTTGCTTTGAACTTGTCTGGGTCGTTGGATGTTGAGCGGACTGCGACCATGTCAAGCTTGAGAGTTTGCCCGATGTATTCGAAGTTGAAGTTTTCGGTGCTTCTTATTCTGCTTAGGATTTCGTCTTCAGGCATCTCGTCGGTTACGTCAACCGCAATGGCGGTTCGGTTTGTGTATGTGAATTCGTGGCGGTACATAACTAGTTTGCCGCCGATTTTTACTGCTTTGTCACCGACGCCTACGGAAATTTCCTTGACAGCGGGCTTTAGCATTTCCTGCAACTGTTTATAGGCTTTCTCGTGCTCCTTCTTCAGTATGGGCAAGCACTTTTCAAGGGTAACTTCGCGGTTTACAAGCTTCGTGGCGAAAGCCATGCAGTTTTCTTCGCCGCATTCTTTGCAGTTTGTTTTTGGCAGAAGCTTATAGACGTCGATGGGGCTTAGCTCTTTGATTCCGCTTTTGCCCTTGGTTTCTCTTTCGCTCATTCCAGCTTCACACCCCTCTAAACCTTAGCCGAAACCCACTGCACAAGCTTGTCTGCGCTGCCGCCGCTGCCGCTTAAAAGCTGGTTCGTAACATCCTTTAACGTCTTCACAGCGGCAGGGTGCATCATCATAAACAAATCCACACCCGCAAGCAACAACGTCAAAGCGGTCGTCAGCTCCCATAATGGCCCACGCAGCTCTCGCGGCTCCCACTGAGGCGGCAT
>JAWAPV010000094.1:0-5509 GCA_038894255.1 Bathyarchaeia archaeon | reverse complement strand
ATGCTGGAAACGTTGAATTTTAGCCATGCGTTGGTAGTCCAGTTTCCAGTGTAATGGATTTCGGCGTATACTCGGAGCGTGGGGGCGGTTCCCTTGTTGGTGTTTGGTTCCGTGTTTATCACGTAAGTATCTTCAGAAACGGTTATTGCGGTTTGTTCCGCCCAAACAGCGTGGGCGCATGTGGAAACTAGCATCATAAGCGCGATTAAAGTTGCTGTTTTGGCTTTTTTGCTCATGTTTGCGCCTGCCTGTAAACAGATGTTACTTTGGTTAATGAGCTATTAATTGTTAGCGGACAGTAACAAGCTTTGTCAGACGCTTTTTTCGGTTTTTTGTTTACAAGCTTTTTATTTCAATAACGTATTCTTCTCCTTCAGAGATGAGCGTCATGGGGACTTCTCTGTTTGGAGACGCTTTGAAGCGCAGCAGCGACGTGTTAAGGGTTGGTGCTTCCTCGCAGGTTGTGGATTACGAACAACGTTTTTCTTCGCTGAAAAACCTTTACGATTGTCTCCTTGCAGACATGATAGTCACGGGTTGCGACCATAGAAAGGCCTACGCGGCCGCTTTAGACTTTTTCGGAGAACCATGCGTGCGGTTCGCGGGCATAGACGGCACCATGTATTCGCGCCCACTTTTTGACTTTGTGGTTTTTTTCGGCGGAGCGTACGCGTCCACTGGAAACCTCACTTTTTGCGAAGATGGTCTGCCTCGCGTTGAGTATGACAGGAAGACGCTTCAGCAAGCAGCGGGAATTTCAAGCGTGGTTCCCATCTACGTCAACGACGTGCCCGAAGTGGACCAGACGTTTTCTGAGGCCGCTTCACCCATGGGAGCTGGTTTGAACCGGCTGGCTACTGAAGAGTCAATCGTAAACAATTCTGCTATTGCGAATTGGATTATGACTTTCGCCGAGCACTATCTTGCCTACACTTTTGCCGCCAACACGGATCGTGGTGCGCGCGTTATCTTGTTGGATAGGAGCTTGTCGATTGAGCGGGCAAGCCTTATCTATGACACGGCGAAGCGCGAACTTTGGAAGGCCAAAAGCAGCCTTGTAGGTTACGTGGTTGACGGGGAACCTATTGATGTTAACGACATGGCCATCGCGAGGCAGTGTGTCTGCAACGAGAAATTGGGGCTGCCGCCTCCGAGAGGCGACTATTTGGGTTACGCGGTTGTTGATTTGCTTAGGAAAAGCGGACCGCACAGTGAGCAGCAGATTCTTGCGGAGCTTGGGATAGCGGACGAGCAACGGGCAAGAAGGTTGAAGCGGCATGTTAAGCGGCTGGTTGACGCGTCGGTTCTAAGCGAAAAAGACGGAGCATACTCTTTAAATCCGAAGTACGTCACAACCTCTGAGCGTATCAAGAAGCTTGTTAAAGAAATGGGTGAACGTTTTTTCTATGCCAAAACCTCGGATATTCAGACTTCCAGCGTGATGAAGATTCTGAAGGACGGCAAGGAGCATTGGCTTACAACCTTGGATATTGCTTTTCTGACGCTTTTCACGTTGCACCTGCTCATGGAGGAATGCTGGAAAAAGAGGATTCTGCTTGTCGGCGTTACGAAGGACACGGCAGCGCGGGATTTTAAGCGTCAGCTTATTCCTATAATGGACGCAGAAGCTTTGCTGAAGAAGCCTGTTTTGCGCGAGGAGTTTGAGACGCTGCCGAACACGGACCGCATGATTCTCCAGTCAGCAAGCATTTTGAACGCGGAGAAGATTAGGCCGCCTTGGGCGCTTGTTGAGTATGATTCGGCTTTTCGGACAATGGTTCCTGACCGTGAAAACCGCAAAGGCTACGTTTCTGGAGCCATAAAGAACCGAATTGGCTTAGAGAAGGCTTTTCTTAAGACGTATGTTCAGTTGAGTCAAGCTCGGTCGGACCCGATTTTGCGCAGTAATGTTTTGCTTATTGACCGTCTGGTTTACCCCGAATATGATTGCCGGAGTGACTGTCTGGTTGAGTTCGTGAACGAGTTTGGCGGAGCGAAAGAGCCTGTTCAAGCAATTCTTTTCAGAGACAACACCGTGCGGAATGACCTTCAGAACTTGGTGATGTCTGTTTTGGTTGCTATGGCTCCTTCGAGCATTCCTGAAGCGTTTGGGCATAATAAGGCGTTGTTTGTTGCGGATAAGGTTGCGAAGTGGAACTATGGCCAGTTTAAGCGGGTTCTGGACACCACGGCCGCTTGGATTGTTAACAATCGTAGGTTGCGCGGGTTTATATTTTACATGAGCACATTTAGGGAGAGGAGGGCAACAATTGAACAAGCAAGAAGAGAGCAAGATTAACTCTTTTTGTTTCACCGATTTCGATGGCAAGTTCAACGGCCGACTGGCCGCGGTTGTACCAAGGTTTTTCGCGGCTACCGAAGAAACAAAGGTTGCGGGAACAAGCGCGCGGTACCAGTGCCGCGTGAAGGTTGAGTACCAGAAAGACTTGATGGGTCTTCTGGAGGAGGGTATGCTGCTGGCGGTTAAAAACTTTAAGAATGCTGAGAAGGGTTCTCAGCGGTTTACGCTTATGGAGGTCGCCAGAGTTTGGCCTGAACATTTCGGGTTGCGTGGGCTTTCTGACCATGGCTATTATCCGATGCAGTTTGAAATTATTGAGCAGTCTGAAGATGACTGGCAGACTGACGACAAGAGTACTATGATTATTCAGATAGATGCCATCCCGATCAACTATGACTTGATTTTGGATGACAAATGCGAGTTCGGTTTCGTGAAGGGCTTCTCCTACCCTGTTGTCGGCAGCCCTTGCTACGTGCTGAACAGTCAGATGATAAACCGCATGTATAACCAGAAAATCGCCGAGAAGCTGAACGTGGACACGTCGAAAACGGTTGAAGACGCCTGTGTTGACCCAAGGCTGGGCTTGATTAAGATGTTTGAAGCCAGCAAGACCGCTATTCCCATTTACGTGGATTTCGAGAAGCTTGTGCGGTACCACTTCGGGGTTTTCGCCTTCACGGGTGGCGGCAAAAGCAACCTCCTATCTAACATACTGAGGCGGCTGCTTCTGCACACGGCCGACACGAAAGTGCTTGTTTTCGACATTAGCTGCGAACACATTTTTCTTTTGCTGGATCTGCTGGCAGACCCGAAAATTAAGGCAAAAGTGGTTTTGGAACGCAGAATTGACTCGCTTGACCAGTTTTTCAACTCGGTTGTGAAACCCCGAGAATACGAAACAGACGAGCGCACAAAGGCGGGTTTACAGTGTATTATGGATCAGGGCAAGCTGGCTTATTACACGAAGCCGCGGTACAAGGTTCCCACCTACAGCGAGTTTCTCGAAGAGCTTGACGACCAGCGAAGAAACTCTTTCGATAAGCCTCACTACATAAACGCGATTGACCAGATCCGCGACGAAGTTTTAAGGTATATTGAAGAGCAAGGGTTAAGCGAAAACCAAGAGGTCAGCGAGGACTTTGTTAATTTCGTAGACGAGTTTGCGTCTGAAACCGTTAACCAGTTTAAGGTGCACGATAAAAGCGGGCTTTACGGGTGGGCTACCACAAGAGGCTCAATTCTCGAAGTTATAAAGAAGAGGAAAAAGGCGGAAACCGAGGAAACAGGCGGGCTTACGGCTGAAAAGATTCGCGAGCTCCTCGAAGACAAAACGACAAAGCTTGTGTGCGTCTCGATTTCAGACCCGTTTACAATAAAGGATTTGGCAATAGACTTGACATCTGACTTGCTTATCAGAAGAAAACGCAGGTTCGTGGTGAAGCCGTATGTTCTGCTGGTTTTCGACGAAGCCCAAGAGTTCATGCCCAGCAACGGCAGCGGAATCGAAGCCAAATGCTCCACACACGTAGAAACCCTACTAAGGCAGGGACGCAAATACGGCTTAGGCGTATGCATCGCCACCCAACGCATCGCCTACCTCAACACCAACGCGCTACAGCAGCTGCACACCTACTTTGTAGGCACCTTGCCCCGCCCGTACGACCGCCAGCTCGTCAGCGAAACCTTCATGGTCGACAAGAGCATTTTGGAGAAAACCTTAGAGTTCGCGCCTGGCGAGTGGCTGCTGTCAAGCTACATAGCTACTGGCATGGAGAACGTGCCCATCTTCATAAAAGCAGACAACGCGGAAAAAGAGGTGGAGAAGTACCTCGCGAAAAGCGCATAGGTGCTTAAGTTTTGCTTCTTATTGCCAGATAGGTTTTGTAGGGTTTGAAGCCGACTTTCGTGTAGGTGCGCACTGCTGGCTTGTTGTCAGCCAGCACGTGGATTATGGCTGTGTTGGAAACCTTCAGAATCTCTTTAACCAGAGCAGAAGTGACCGAGGTGGCATATCCCTTGTTGCGGTATCCCTCTTTTGTAGCCACAATGCCTATGTTGCTTATTCCGAGGTTGGTAAGCCTAGTTGACCCAACCGACACTATATGCTTGTCTTGTCTAATTCCAAACCACAAGGCTTCTTTCAAGCTGCCGCCCGCAAGCCGTTCCGCAGTTATCTCACCCCACCATAACGGGTCAGCCTCTCTAAGCAGAGCCGCAACTTCCTCGGCATCCTCTACTCCGAGCCTCGCGGGTTCGGTGCTTATCCGAATTTTTTCTTCGCCTTTCTGCAGTTTCATCAACACCATGTGCACCTTTCCTTCAGAGCCAAACTTGCCCGTAACAAGTTCCTCGCAGTCCAGCGGAGCCTGAACCTCAAATCCCCCTTTTGCTGACGCGTAATCCAGCAAAGCTTTCACTGCTTCGCGGCTGCCACGAAACTGGATGATGGTGTCTCTGTGCAAAAGCAAAAGCCCAGCAACCCGCTCAGCCTCATCCAAAGCCAACCAAATCTTAGTCACATCTCTATACAGCTTCCAATCGTAGATAAACCAGAAAAGCTCCAGCGGGTCCCGATTGGCAACGTCCCAAAACAGGCTCTCTGTGCTTCCATCCAAAGCAGCCACGCGCAACATCACAAATTTCTCCTCTTCAAACTATATAAACGACCTATAAATAAGGGGCCTATAACCCTAGCTCAGCACAAAACAGCATCAACAAATCCTTTTTATGCTTTTCAAAACAAACTACAAAACTGGTGCCTTCCCAGATGAGCAATGAAGAAATCCAAAACCGCAAACAGCAATGGGAAAAAGAAACCGTGCAGAAAAGCTTCGACAAACTTCCAGAAAGAAAAGAGGCTTTCCAAACAAGCTCAGCCATACCCGTAAACCGCCTCTACACCCCAGCCGACACCGCCAACCTAGACTACCTACGCGACTTAGGGTTTCCCGGAGAATACCCCTACACGCGCGGCGTTTACCCAACCATGTACCGCGCGCGCCTCTGGACAATGCGGCAATACGCGGGCTTCGGCACCGCGGAACAGACAAACCAGCGCTTTCGCTATCTGCTTGAACATGGGCAAACAGGACTGAGCGTGGCCTTCGACTTCCCAACGCAAGTAGGCTACGACTGCGACCACCCAATGGCGAAGGGAGAAGTCGGCAAAGTAGGCGTAAGCACTTCCTCGCTCAAAGACATGGAAAC
>JAWAPV010000093.1:0-5519 GCA_038894255.1 Bathyarchaeia archaeon | reverse complement strand
CAACATGGAGCCAAGTCTACAATATGCTTCTGAAGCAAGCAGACAAAATAAGAAGAGACAAGTTTAAACCAGACATAATTGTGGGCGTCTGCAGAGGAGGCTGGCCACCTGCGCGTGTCCTGTCAGACCTGCTTGGTAACGCCAACCTTGCAAACGTGAAAGCCGAATTTTATTTGGGCGTTGCTGAAACTAAAGGAGAACCTACTTTAACGCAGCCCGTGTCTGTTAAAGTTGCAGATAAGAAGGTGCTTTTGGTTGACGAGGTTGCGGACACAGGGAAAAGCTTGAGGCTGGTTCAGCAGCATATTGCTCAACAGGGGGCCTCACAGCTGAAAACGGCCACCGTCTACTACAAACCTTGGAGCCTTGTCAAACCTGACTACTACGAGAAACAAACCACAAAGTGGGTAGTTTTTCCTTGGGAAATAAAAGAAACAATCAGAAAAATTGTCAACAAAAACAGAAAACAAGGCTTATCTCCACGGGAAGAACTAGAAAAACTTGCGAAAGCGGGAATCTCTGCTGAACTTATTAAGAAATTTTGGGACGAAATTGCCGAGGAAGAAAATTGCTGAAAAAGATCGAAGAATTCAGAGTGCATGTTGCCATAACTGGTTTCAGAAATGTGAAAATCGGCGATGTTGAGCATTTTCTGGAAGCACTAAACAGCAAAAAACCTAAGGATGTAGAAATACAATTTTTCAACGCGGCGTATGTGGCTACTTGGCAACACTTGTATTTTGCAGTTATAAATGCTTTGACTGCTTTTAGAAACAACGAAAACATTTCAAAAAACCTTGCCATGGAAACACTGCTTTTTGCTTCTGCACAGCGCCAAATTCGAAAGGCTACGGGAATTCTTGGCATAACGCCTCACGTAAAGGACATGGCGGTCTTGGTTGTCGGAGAAAGAATTGATTCTGTGAAGCTTGCGGTTTCAGACTTGGCGAAGAAAATTAAAGGTGAGCAAGACGAGAAAGTTTTGGAGTTGACAGAAGGGAAAATATGCAAAATTAGAGAGCTTTTTGGTTTTTCAGACGAACAGCTTAACGCGTCAAGCGCAGACTTGCACGATGCCTTGGTGAACCTTGTTATTGAACAGATGGCACTGTTGTCAACTGAACGCTGAGGTTAAAGCACTTTTTCTTTAAGAACGTGAAGCATGTCGCTTGGCGCAACAACCGATATCCCGGTTAGTTTGCCAACAATTTCGATGAGAACAATTTTGTCTGGCTTTTCTAAGTCAACCTTGCGTTTGATATCCGCTGCCACGTTTTCAATTAGCTCTCTAGACGACAAAACTGCAAGTCTCTTTTCAACCGTAACCCTAAATTTCTCTTTTTCTCCAATAAGCGAACATAGCTCAGCAACTCCCTTCTTGATCTCGACAGCGTCTGTGCGAACAACTTTTTGGATGGGGATAAAGCGGCACATGTAGCGTATTTCGTAAGGTCGCTGGTGTAAAAGCTCGCGGAGCATTTTAACTGTCTCAACGGGGTCGAGGCTGGTTTTTCCTACAACAAGCCCTCCGATGCCTGTTCTGTGAACTTGCGGGTTTAGGTCGCCTAGCTGCTGTAGCAGATAGTGCACTTCGGAGCATGCTGCTCGTTCAAAACCGCGGAATGTTGTGGCTATGAAGTTAAAATCGCTCAGCATGCAGCGTTATACTCCTTTCAAGCTTCTAAATAGATAAGGGAGTTCTTTGTGAATTTTAAGGATTTCATCCTCTTAAAGGGTGGTGGTCAGTGCAGGTTAGTGGCGTGTCATGGCCAAAGGCTCTTACCGTCGCCTCACATCATCCCATAAGGAACAGACGCGGAGGCAGATTTATCCATTTTGTTGGTTTCGGCGCGGTAGGCTTAAATTTGAGTTAAACAAGTTGACGATATTCTGGCTTAAGGGAGACGGTAAGGCGATGCCTCAGAAAAGAAAACCAGTGATTGTTGTTCACGGCGGGGCAGGAACATGGCGCCCTGAACGCAGCCAGCAAGGGCTAGAAGGAGTAAAAAGAGCCGCGGAAACAGGTTTCGACATAATTAGAGAGGGAGGAAAAGCTTTAGACGCCGTAATGGAAGCAGTTGCGGTTATGGAGGATGATGGAGCCTTTAACGCTGGCTACGGTTCAAGCTTGAACATAGATAAAACTGCCGAGATGGAGGCTTCAATAATGGATGGGAAAACTCTTGAAGCAGGCGCCGCTGGACTTCTTCATGATATTCGGAACCCGGTTCGTCTTGCAAGGTTGGTTATGGAAAAAACAGATCATGTCTTTGTCGTAGGCCAAGGAGCTGAAAAACTCGCCAAAATCTACAAGCTTGAACGGAAAAATCCGGTTACTGAGCTGAGACTGAAATACTATGAAGAACAGAAAAGACTTCTTCTAGACGGTCGCTCTGAACTGCCGCGGCTGGCTGCTTTGGTCAAAGATCACCCCGAAATGTTCTGCTTGGACACGGTTGGCGCAGTGGCTTTAGACAGAAACGGAGATGTTGCTGCCGCGACTTCAACTGGAGGCTTTCCTTTGAAGCTTCCAGGCAGGATTGGCGATTCTCCGCTGATAGGTTGCGGCACTTACGCTGATAATCAAGCTGGAGCTTGTTCAGCCACGGGTGTTGGTGAAATAGCCATAAGGCTTGTTTTAGCTAAAACTGTCTGCAATTACATGGAGAGCGGCAGAAACGCTCAGGCGTCTGTTGAAGACGCGATTAAGCTTGTAAACAAGAGGATGGCGTCTTGGTACAATTCTATGGGGTTGATTGCCGTTGACGTTCATGGGAACGTTGGTGCGGCGCATAATTCGCCGAACATGTGCTGGGCCTTCTTGACGAGTGATATGAAAGAGGCTGAGGCTTCTTTGATGGCGAAAATCGTGAAATAAACCGCGAGTTTTGGCTGTGTCACATGGTTTTTGGCTGTTTTGTTCGACACTTGACGAATAAGAATGTTTAAGAAACGCTTTTGCAGTCTCAGTATGCACCAAAAAAGCTGGGAGGTGGAAAACGTGAGAGACGAAGAGGACGAGGAATGGGAAGAAGAAGACTGGGACGAAGAAGACTGGGAAGAGGAAGAGTAAACAAGCCCCAGGATACAGTTTTGTGTGTTTTCGTTTTTTTACTTCTTGTAATTGCTTTATTTTTGGATTTGTCAGCGGTCTTCCACTGTAGCTGGCCACATTATGTAATACCAGAGTTCTATCGTGCCTGTTTCTGGTGACCCGTCTCTGTTTGCGCCCCATGTTTGCTGGAACTCTCTTATTTCATGAACGCCGACTTCCGTGATGGGTGGAAGAGTGTCTCGCCTGCAGCCTCCTGGTTCAACCCATGTGCTTACTGCTACAATGTTAAATCCCCAGCACCAGAAGAAGCCGTCACCTTGTTCGGCTTGAACAACATTTTCTACAAATTCGGCTTCGTTACTATAACCAAGCTGTGATATTAGCCAGCCTATAATAGTGCCGAAAGCTGAAGCCAAGGCTCCCACCAAAACAGCCAGAATCCCAGTTAACGAAAAAAACGATACCAAGGCTGCCCCCAGCAATGCTCCGAGAAAACCTCCTGCTATACTGCTGCCTAACTGTAGATATTTGTTTATTACTTCATCACGAGACTTTGCGCCAGTCCTCCAATCATAAACATCGCTCTGAGCCATGTGCACATGCAACCTCTCATTACCATACACGCCACGATCAATCGTCCAAGGTCTATTGAATTGCAACGGATACTGTCTTAAATCGTCGTAATTATCATTGTGTTTTTATTTGACCCAAATCGTTTCATTTCCGGGTGGCAGGACGAAAGGAAGATTATCCCATTGTTCCTTTTTCAAAGAATTTGTTGTAAACGTTAATTCATAGTTGTGCTCTTTTTTATAGGGTAAACATGTTTTTTGCAATGCTTTAAATTCTTCTAAAGAAACAACCTTTGTCAGATTTATTCTTATTTTTGCTAACATGGCACATATGTTTTGAATCGTTAACGAGCATTCAAGTTTTTTTGTTCCATTCGAATATTCCGTTACTTTTTCCAATCCTTGCAAGGTAAATTTCTCTTTTTCAATTTCCACTATTTTTGTGAAAGTTTTAGTGAAAACTTGGTTGTTGCACAAAGCTATTAAGCAAATAAGAATTGGAAAAAGGCATTAGAATTATAAGAAAGATCAAAGAAGCAGCGCTAAATTCTTTTCCACATAGCAACCTTTTCACCTCCTTTTATATTTTTTAGCGATGTAAAAGAGAAATAGGAGAAATATTGCCAATGTCACAATTGTTGCTATAACTAACCGAAGAAGCTGCTCCTTCTGACTCAGATTGTTTTGGAAAGAATTTAACTCCATTTCTACAACAACATCCTCCATCGGGAAGAGCTGCTCGTATCTTATCTCAACATGATTCAGATAATCAGTCGAAGGGGAAACTGTGTATCCCTCAGGTTGAACATTACAGATGTCAATAGTGTAAATAGTTAGTCCTTTGCTAAGCAACTCTGTATGGTTTTTTTCATACATTACAATTATTTGCTGATTTTCAGAAGGATTTTCTACTATCGAAAGATTCGTATTTAGCAATTCTTTAAGACTTATTACATACGGATAATCATTTACATCCCAAGGTAATAAATCGCTTGTCGCACCTGTAATCACAAAATTCCAGCAGAAATTTGAACCTACCTTTTTAAGGGAATAGCATGGATATAAACCAACTGTAAGAGCCGGCAGGTATTTATTTACGAGCCCGTTGACAAAAACGCCAAAACCATTTTTGGGTGCAAATTTTAGAAAATCTAAAAAACTCTCGGTTGTTAGCGGTAAGTATCCAAACGCTCTGGAAACCCACAATTTTCCGTCTCGAATTGCTTGAATTCTACCTCCAAGGATGCTCTTGAGGCTATTGAAACCAAATATATTAAAGAATTCCTTTACAATATCGTCAGTATAGGCATTTGCTGTTTCATTATCTATTGTGGATTCAAAAAATATGCTGAAAGAAACATAAAGCGTGTTTCCTCCTTCTCCCGGCGCTTCTGCTTTGAAATCTAATTCTAGAAATCTATCGTTTAACGCTAATATGCTTGTGTTTATGGGCAAAGCGGCCACATCTTCAAAGATCAAGTGTATGTTCTTGACCAGTCTCAATTCGCCTGGATGAGCCGAAAAGAAAACCATGGCTTCCATAGTCTCCTTGCATTCGGTGGACCTTGTAAAACTTTGAGTGAATACTCTTGGTGGTTGGATGTAGTTCCCAAACAGATAAACATTAGCAAATGGCACTAGAAGAATTAGAAAACTGAAGAAGAGGGTGTTAAACCATTTTTCTTTTACCATCATGCTTTTCCACTGCTTTTATTTTCTTCTTGAAATAAAATAAAATTAAGATTGTCGTTAAGACAATAATTGAGGCTACAAACCAGATCCAAAATGGAGCCTGTGTTCCAGTGTGAGATTCTATCTTTACCTCAACGATGATGTTTTCTATAGAGAACAATGGTTCATATCTTATCTCAACATAATTTGGCCAGTCAGCC
>JAWAPV010000092.1:0-5554 GCA_038894255.1 Bathyarchaeia archaeon | reverse complement strand
GTGCAAGCGGCAGCGCATCTTTCTTTTCTGCTTATTCAGCAGTTGCAAGCGGACATGCAGAGGTTGCTATGGCGCGTGGCGTTGAAAAGATGCGGGAGATTGACACTCCAACTGCTATGGAGTGGATCGGAAGAGCGGGCTATTATCTTTGGGAGTTTCACAACTTTGGCATGACATTTCCAGCTTACTACGCGCTTTACGCAAATGCGTACATGGCCAAGTATGGGGTTACAGAAGAGGACTTGGCGCTTGTCGCGGTCAAAAATCATAAGTATGCTGCTATGAACCCCATTGCCCAGCTTCAGAACAAAATCAACGTCGACGACGTAATGAGCAGCATGGTCATAGCCTCCCCGCTTAAGCTTTACGACTGCTCCCCCATGACAGACGGCGCAGCCGCAGTCGTTGTCGCTTCAGAAGAAAAAGTTAAAGAGCTGAAAATTGACACGCCCGTATGGGTAGCAGGAATCGGCTACTCTTCCGGAACCGCAAACCTCAGCAAAAGAAAAGACTTCTTAAGCCTAGACGCAAGCGTAACAGCAGCTCAACAAGCATACAAAACTTCAGGAATAACCCCTAACAAGATTGACTTTGCGGAGGTTCATGACTGTTTTACAATAGCAGAGCTGCTAGCATACGAGGATCTTGGCTTCTGCGGCAGAGGCGAAGCTGTTAAGCTTTTGAAGGAAGGACAAACCGAAATCGGAGGCCGAATCCCCGTAAACGTGGATGGCGGACTAAAGGCAAAGGGTCATCCCATTGGCGCAACCGGATGCAGCATGATTTACGAGTTGACAAAGCAGCTGAGGGGAGAAGCGGTGGAGAAAAGCCGCCAAGTTCCATTGAAAAACTACGTTGGTTTAGCGCATAACGTGGGTGGAACAGGCCACTACTGTTATGTCACAATTTTGAGGGGATGAAAAAGAGATGAGCGCGGTTTCCATGCCTTCGATGAAGTCGCGACCCATAACCATAATTGAGGATATTCCCATAAGCAAAACCCTGAAATTCTATGAAGAGCTAAAAAGAGGCAGGGTCTATGCCACGAAATGCTGCAAATGCGGGAAGCTTTACTTTCCCCCTTCAGCCGACTGCCCAGAATGCCTATGCCCAGAAATGGAGTGGGTTGAGTTAAGCGGCGAAGCAGAAATTGAAACATTTACGCATGTGGTGGTTAGACCAACAAGCTTCTGTGTTTACAAGCCTTACACGGTTGCCATTGGGCGACTCAAAGAAGGCGTAAAAGTGCTGGCGTGGTTGACTGGCTTCAAGCTGTCACAGATAAAGGTGGGCATGAAAGTCAAACTGGTTGGCAAAGTTTCTCCTGAAGGCAACCCGACCTACGAGTTTGTTCCACTTGCCTAGACACCGCTTTAGAGCGTAGATAGTCCAAAGACGGTTTTGTTTTACGGCTGATGTTCGGCGGCTTTCTTTTTCTCTTCTTCCTGCAAGACTCTTCGAAGAACCTTTCCAACAAGAGTCATAGGAAGCTCCTTTCGAAACTCGACCTCTCTTATCGCCTTGTAAGGTGCCACCTTGTCATTCACGAAGCTCTTAATCTCTTCTTCCGTTGCCGTGGCTCCGTCTTTCAGCACAACAAACGCCTTAGGAATCTCCCCTGAAATCTTTTCCGGTTTACCTACAACAGCGCATAGCTTTACGGCTGGGTGCTCGTAAAGCACGTCTTCTATTTCCCTCGGGTAAACGCTGTAGCCCTTATACTTAATCAAATCCTTCTTTCGGTCAGTAATGTAGAAGTAGCCATCCTCATCCATCCTTCCAATGTCTCCCGTGTAAAGCCAGCCGTCCCGCAGCACGGCAGCGGTTTCCTCAGGCATCTTCCAGTAGCCACGCATCACCTGAGGCCCCTTCACCACCAGCTCTCCAGTTTCGCCAACTGCAACCTCGGTGTTGCCTGTTTCTATATCCATAATCTTCGCGTCGGTGTCAGGCCACGGCAACCCGATGCTGCCAATTTTGACTGTTTTGAGGGTTTTGTCAAGCGGGTTGCAGTGCGTCACTGGAGAAGACTCTGTCAAGCCGTAACCTTCCACTAAAACCCCTTTAGTTGCGTCCATCCATTTGCGCTGCACTTCAGGCGGCAACGGAGCTGAACCGCTTATGCAGAACCTTACGGAGGATAAGTCATACTTTTGGAAGCTTGGATGGGCCAGAAGCATGCTGTACATTGTTGGTGCTCCGCAGAAACAGGTAACCCTGTATTTCTGTATGGCTTTCAACGAGGCTTCCAAGTCGAATTTAGGCAACATAACCATTTTGCCAGCCAAGTATATGGGCGCGTTCATTCCCGTGGTCATTCCGTAAATGTGGAACAGTGGCAAAACAGTTAGAAAGACCTCGCCGCCAACGGTTCCCTGCAGCCATTCTGCGCACATCACGGCGTTAGAAACCAGGTTAAAGTGGGTGAGCATGGCACCTTTGCTTGTGCCCGTGGTTCCTCCTGTGTACTGCAATGCCACTAGATCTTCTTTTGGGTTGATGTCTACTTTTGGCGGGTCGGGTGGATATTTGGCTATTAATTCTTGGAAAAAGTGGACGTTTTCTTTACGTTCAACTTTGTGCGCAGGTATCTTCTTAAATAATGTGCCGAGAAAAGCTTTAGCTGCGGGCATGTACTCCTTCAAGCCCGTTACAATGATGTTTTTGATTTTGGTTTTGTCAAGGACTTTTTCTAAAACTGGGTAAAGAGCGTCGAGGATGACTATGGTTTCCGCTTCTGAATCGTTAAGTTGATGCTCAAGTTCGCGTTCCCTGTAAAGCGGGCTTACCGCAGTTTCTATGGCGCCGATTCGGCTTATTGCGTAGTAAGCTATAACGAACTGAGGCATGTTAGGCAAGTACAGGGCTACTTTGTCGCCCTTCTTCACCCCTAAACTGTTTAAAGCGGCTGCAAAACGGTCAACCGCCGTGTCCAGCTCGCGGTAAGTTAATGGTTTGTCAAAATAGACGATGGCGGTTTTTTCCGGGTACTTCTCAGCTGTTTGTCTCAGAAAATGGTCAAGCGGAATAACGGGGTAATCAATACTGCGCGGTATGTTTTTGGGCCAAACCTTATGCCAAGGTTTTTCCGGGGTTGCTTGAGAAGGCTCAGAGGGGGGTTTTTTGGTTTTCTTTTTTGACGCCATAACTTGAAACCCAAATTTAATATAGAGAGGCGTAAGGCGTAATAATACTTTCTAAAGTGGGTTCAACTGTGAAAATAGAGCAAATGCGGGTTCGCTGTAAAGAGGCCATGCTTTACGCCGAGCTGTATATTCCAGACTCTGTTCCCGCGCCGTGCCTTTTAATCTGCCACGGTTTAAACGCAAAAGGCTCAAAAGGATTGAGGCTGTACGCGAAGCTGGCGGAAACTGCGTGCAAGCAAGGTTTTGCATGTCTTGTTTTTGATTTTCGCGGTGTTGGGCGAAGCACTGGGGTTTTTGATTACGGCGTTGGCGAGCAGCAAGACGTTAAATGTGCAATTGAGTATTTGGCTTCTAGGCCAGAGGTTTTGGGCAACCGCGTGTTCGTGGTTGGGCATAGTTTGGGCGGAGCAGTTTCGCTTTACGCCTTAAGAGGCGATGCAAGAGTTAAAGGGTTAGTATTATGGTCAACGCCTAAAAACCATAATTACAACGTGAAAAAGTTCCTCAGAAACACGCGTGGAACCCTTGGCTTGTACGTTTTCCTCTTTCTTTCTTACATTGATAGGCTTTTAAACGTTCAGAGGATTTTGAAACTTGAAGTTTATGGTGTTAGACTACGTCCTAGACATGTTAGGGAGAAGCTGATGAAGCTGGATGAGTGCTACGCGGTTTCGCGTCTTCACATTCCTCTCTTGGTTATGGTGGGTTCAAAAGATGATATTGTGGGTGTGGATGAGGCAGAAGCAATATACAGTTCAGCTAGCGAGCCAAAAACGCTTGTGGTTATCGAAGGTGCAGACCACGTTTACAGAGGGAAAGAACGACAACTCGTTGATGAAACGCTTGAGTGGATAAAAAAGCTGGCTTTTGCAAGCGAAAAATAAGAAGCGGGTTTCATTTCTGTTATTTTATACCTTGCTTCTCTAAGTGGTCATTGGCTTTTTTCAAAATGTTTTTAGCAGTTGCAAATGTAAGCCGCTTAAGCGCTTCTTCAAATCCCAGCCACTCGTAGCCAACATGCTCGTAAGACAGGCGGACATCGCTACTTCGAGCCTGAACCAGAAAAAAGACCACCTGCTTGTGAACTAGCTTGCCGTCTCTCCTGTAGAAATAGCTGATTTCCTCGCGAAACCCTTCAATAAACCGTGCTTCCGTAATGCTTGTCTCTTCTCTTAGCTCACGCATCACCGTCTCTTGTTCGCTTTCGTCCGGCTCAACCTGCCCCTTCACATAGTCCCAGTGACCCGCTCCATAGTGCAAAAGCAGAAATTTTACGCCACCGTTCTTTCTGAACACAACGGCTCCACAAGACTTTTCTCTGAAAGCCATTTTCACCAACATCCCTTAGCTTGTGCATCTTGTCTTGGCGCCGGGAGTGGGATTCGAACCCACGCGGACCATGAAGGGCCACAGGCTCTCAAGGCCTGCGCATTATCCACTCTGCCATCCCGGCACTGCAAGCGACCTATTCTAATTTGTTTCGTCTTAAAATGTTTATTTAAAAAAACTAGGAGGTTCTTGTCAGTTTCGCCAAGAATCACATGAGTCTATTGTTGATGCCGGAGTGCCCTTTTGCGCGTTTGGTTTAGACGACAAAGTTTTACTATCACATTGACCTTCACTGTTTTTTGCGTGCAGTTTTGTTGGGCTAGCTTTCCTCAATTTCCAAACTTTGCTTGTTGCTGTTAATCATGTCCTTTTTGCGGTCCAGCTGTTTCCGCAGCTATAACAGACGTAATTTACAATCGTTTTGTCAAAGCCCAACACGCCAGTAGCCATTGAAAAGCATTTTGGGCATCGTTCGCCAAGTTCTGGTATTTCTGTTTCAAAGTTTTCGCAAATTATTCTGTCGAATCCTGTTACAACGTTTGATGCCGCTTGGACTATTAACGCGGTTCTATTTGGGGTGAAGATGAAGGTCGCGCTTAGTTTTCGAGCTTTTAAATACTTGCTGACAAGATTGTTTTTGTAGACTTTGTAGTATTCTTCAATCGTCATCTGAAAACTTTTGCTTTCGGCTTCCCGAAATCTTCTTCGCGCTAGCAGCCTCAGTGCTTCCTCCTGCCCCGAGCGCAGTTCAGGTTTTTCTCCATAGCAATACAGTAAGGCTCTTGACATGTTTTCCGTGCTTGTAGCTGCAAACTCGACGGCCAGATCATAGTTTCCTTTTTTAAGGTACCAATCAGCGGACGCCAAGTTTTTTTGCGCTAGGTCAATCAGCCCAGCGATGGAACTTTTCCAGTTCTGAAGCAGACTTGCTGTAGAAACTATTTGATCTACTGCTTGGATGTTCAAGGGTTGTGGGGTTTCTCTTGGTCTCAAAGGATAGACAACTGGTGGTGGGGCTGGACGTTGAGGAGCAGTTGGCAGCGAAGCAGGTGCTGGCGAGGTCGTTTTTGGTCTATTAC
>JAWAPV010000091.1:0-5578 GCA_038894255.1 Bathyarchaeia archaeon | reverse complement strand
CGAGGAACGCTTCGGATACCCTGCTTGCCCCTGCAGGTTTGCCTCTGGAAACCTTGAGTTAGACCGCGACATAATTTGCCCATGCGATTACCGCGACCCAGACGTAGCCGAGTTCGGCGCGTGCTACTGCGGCTTATACGTGAGAAAAGACGTTTATGAAGGGAAAACAGAGGTTCAACCAGTGCCAGAGCGTCGTCCAATGGAGAAGCAGGTTAGGTCCTACGATGTTGGAAAAGAACCCGCGGAAAAAAAGGAAGGAGTGACAGTTTTGTCAGCAAAGGAGCCTGTGGCGATTAAGAAGAAAATGTGGTACTGTAGGCAATGCGGCTACGTGGTTTTTAGAGAAGACCCGCCTTACGTGTGCCCTATATGCAAGGCAAAAAGGGAAATGTTCGCCGAACTCGTTATAGGCGTCGAAGAACGTCAGCAATAAGCCTCATTTCTTAACCTGTATTTCTATTTTCTTCCAGCTCTCTTTCACTCCACGCAGAGAAGTCACCGCTCCAACCACTGTTCCGCCCAGCATTTTAACGACAAACTCGTTCAAACCAATCTCCTCGCCGTCAACAAAAAGTTTCACATCCAAACACATCACCTCTAAACCAACAAACCGCCAAACAAGTAAAAAACTTTACTAACACTTCTGTCACAATGCAAGACCTATAAAGAAGGGGCCTAAAAAATGAGCGAGAAAGCCAGAACACAAAAAATCATTAAACTTCTCGAAAAAGAACACCCAGACGCAAAAATAGCCCTACACTACACCAACCCGCTAGAGCTGCTCGTTGCCACCATTCTATCAGCACAATGCACCGACGAAAGAGTAAACAAGGTAACCGAAACCCTTTTCAAAAAATACAAGCAAGCCAAAGACTACGCCAACGCCAGCCTAGAAGAACTCGAACAAGACATCAAACCCACCGGGTTTTACAGAAACAAAGCCCGCAACATAAAACGGTGCTGCCAGATGCTTACAGAAAAATTCGGCTCCCAAGTTCCTCGAACAATGAAAGAACTGCTCGAACTGCCCGGAGTAGCAAGAAAAACCGCCAACATAGTGCTAACAAACGCCTACGGCATAGTTGAAGGCATCGCCGTAGACACTCACGTTCGCAGACTGGCGGCGAGATTAGGCCTCAGCAAAAACAGCGACCCAGAAAAAATAGAACAAGACCTAATGAAAATCGTTCCAAAAACGAGCTGGGCGCGCTTCACTGACCTTCTGATATTTCACGGCCGAAGAATATGCAAAGCAAAAAACCCCAACTGCAAAGAATGCGTATTGAGGAAGATTTGCCCCTCAGCCTTCACCTTCGAAAAAACACGAAAAAGTAATATAAACTCTATAAGCGAAAGATAGTAGCGTCATGAAAGAAAAGATTTTCATCCTAGCTTTTGCAGGCAGCTTGCGACGAAACTCCTATAATAAGGCGTTATTGAAAGTCGCGTCAGAGACAGTGCCAAAAAACGCGAAAATCGAAATCTTCGAACTCGACGGCATTCCCCCCTTCAACCAAGACATGGAAAACCAGCCGCCAAAAAAGGTTAAGGAGTTTAAAGCAAAAATCAGAAAAGCCGACGCCATCCTTATCGCCACCCCCGAATACAACTACTCAATTCCCGGCGTCTTGAAAAACGCGATTGACTGGGCTTCTCGGCCATACGACGATAACGCGTTAGAAGGGAAGCCCGTGGCTGTGATGAGCGCCTCCATCGGGATGCTTGGCGGCGCAAGAGCGCAATACCATCTGCGGCAAGTGTTCGTTGCGCTTGATATGTATCCAGTTAATGACCCAGAAGTCTTAGTTAGCTATGCACACAAGAAAATTGATGACCAGGGCAACGTTCACGACAAGGAAACGATTGAAAGGATAAAGCATTTAGTTGAAGCGCTAGTGGAGTGGACTGCTAAGCTGAAAGGTTAGGTCTTCGCATAAGAATTATTAGCAAGCGTTTGCAATTTTAAGCAGTTACTGGTGACCTTTGCGATTGTCGTTTGAAATTCAAGAATTGCCCGATGTTATAAGAATTGTCGTGCTAATAAGCCTCAGCAAAGGACAAACCGTACAAAAATCTTACCTTAAAAAAACAATTGACAAAGTCTGCACAAACCTTGCCTGCATAGATACGGCTGACCTAGAAAAAGCTTTGAACGAAATGGCAAAAGAAGGACTAATAAACTATGATGATGGAAGAGTTAAGCTGACCGAGCAAGGAGTTAAACTGGGAAAGGAATGGAAAAGTCTTCTTATGAAGAAAGAGCCCATCATGGAAGTCGTCGCAGGACTGGTTGACGGCTCCATCACCGGGCTAGTGGTAATCATTTCAGCTTTCATAGCTCAACTCTCGTTCAAAGCCGCAGCTTTTGCCTCCATCTTGGCTCTTGCCGCAGTTTCCATAACAAACTTTTCAAGTTTTCTGCTGGGCGGAATCACCGAAGACCTAGCTGACATGATGACGCTTGAAAACCTGATGCACTACAGCCTAAGCGACATTCCAGACGGAAAAGAAAGACAAAAATCACTGATGCTAATCGGACACCTGTTCACCGTGTTGCATAAGGAAATAAACAAATCAAACATTTACGCCGCAACCATCTGCAGCACAACAACATTCCTCGCAGGCATAGTCCCAATAATCGCCTACCTAACCTTGCCCACGCCGCTCGACATCGTCCTCTCTCTAACAATAGTTGCAGGAGTTGTAGGGGTCTTCCTCGTGCGCTACCGCACAAGAAAAACAAAAGTACACTGGAAAATAACGCTTCTCGAAACCGTTGCAATCATAGCAATTGCCACAATCGTCTCGCTCATCATTGGCGGAGAAATCGCCTAAACCCTCTCATGCTTCGCCATCAAAGCCTTATGCTCAAGCATCATACACCTATCCATAACCACAGCTAAACCCGCCCTTTTCGCGTTTTCCGCTGCCTCCTCATTAACCACTCCCAGCTGCATCCAAACCACATGGGGCTTGCCGTGCACTTCTTTCAGCTTAATTGCCTGTTTCACTATCGGCAGAGCTTCTGCTGACGGACGAAAAACGTTAACAATCTCTATAGTTTTCTGAACTTCAACCGGCATCTCCATCAAGCTTTTGTAGCACTTTTCTCCCAAGATTTCCTCTGAAGAAGGGTTCACGGGTATAATGCGAAAACCTTGACTTTTCAGGTAACTTGCCACCCTATAACTGTCTTTGGAAACGTCACGCGACAACCCTACAACCGCAACTGTCCTATATCTTTTCAGAATCTCTCTTGCAGCTTTTTGACTCAAGCTTCCCACCTTATCTTAATTCATACAACGTAGCTACGCAAATCAGAACTCTGAACGAGACACCGCTTATAGGATTCGAGCATACTGTCAAGTACCTTCCGCAACTCTTCCTTAGGCATATAGCTTACCGCTTGACCGATTGTTCTGCCTTGGCAGAAAAACATCAATGTCGGCGTGCCCATGACCCCATTGTTAGCTGCAAGTTCACGATTTTCAGGAGAAGACAACACGTTAATTTTGACAAACTTGGCTTTCCCGCTGTATTCTCCTGCAACTTCTTCAAACACTGGGTTAAGCCGCATGCACCACGCACATTGCTCATGCCAAAAATAGACAACTGTAAGCATGTTTGACTTCAAAACCTCGTCTGCCCAGTTGTTTGCGTTTACTTCAACAAAGTTTGCCATATTTCAGACCCCGCATCGCCCATCTTGCCACATGCAACTTTATTGTTAGCATCTCTATTAAGCGTTTAACCTTCAGCTTTATTTTTTGGGTTCAGTGCACACAGCATAAGACTCTAAACTTTTATCGATGTGACCCTTTCATTTAAGAATCAATAAAGCGTAGTTCTCGCTTATTCGCCTCTAACAAAAAAGCAGATAATGGTTAACCGCATAATCGATTGAACCGCCCATGCCCGCTGTTTGGTAGGTATGCAAACACCAGCCAGCCTTTTCATGACAAAAGCGCAACTCACTTTCTGTTCGTGCTTGCCGTATGACCTAGGCAGAAATCGCATTCTCCAATCTCGAGCTTTTTTTGGCTTTTCTTGCAGAATTGGCACATCAACCGCGTTCTCCGCACAACCACGCACGTCTGACAGAACAACCTTAAAAACTCCTTTTGATTGCCATGACCGCTAACAAGCAACCGCGTCATTTTCTCAGCTAACAATCGCACTTCTGCAACATCCTCAACACTAATAGCGTGCCCTCTAACTTTATGTGTATACTTGCTTACTGCAGACTGAGAAATACCAAGGAAAGCTGCCACTTCTGCTTGGTCAAAATCGTACTCCTCAATAAGCTCATTTGCTATCAAAGCCTTCACTGCCGGAACAACCGATTTTACTGCTACTTCACAAGGAACAATCATTTTTGGTCATTGCCTTGTTACTTCTTTGGTGGAAAGATATATAAGTATGACGTATGTCATATCATTATGACGTATGTCATAAAGGGCGAGCAACCTCCTTTCTCGCAGTCTCCTTTCTCCCCCCACTCGCCCTCTATGACACGGTGAGGAGGACAAAACATGAACGAAGCAACAACGATCAGCCCCATGAAAGTGACGTTCAAAACTCCAACCTTAGTAGAAACATTAAAGGAAATGGAAGAAAAATGTAAAAACTGTAATCCGCTTTCAATCATTGACTGCGTGGCACGCTGTCCCATCTGGGAACACAAGAACGAGCTTAGACAGTTGGGAAGAAGGCTTCAAAATTCAAGTTTCATCGAACAACTGCTGAACACGCTAAAAAACAAGAGACGGCTGGAGATTCTGGATATTATTAGCAAAACCCCGCAAACCCTTAATGGAGTCCAGCGGGAACTGAAGAAAAAAGGGCATTTGCATAGTCAAAAAATAATAGAGGAGGAATACCTTGTTCCCTTGCTTAAAACTGAACTTGTCAAGGAAGAAATTGGCAGATACTCTGCAACCGCATTTGGACGCAGAGTAAATGAACTGGCTAGAAATTTGCGGACAATCGAAAACTCTTTACCAGCACATTCTGAGTGCTACGAAGAAAAGCTTCTGATGGCGCTGATAGAGAACCCGAAGAAATTTGAAGACATAGAAAGGATTGTCCCCACAAAAAGTGTTGCAAGGGTTTTAAGCAGACTGCAAAAATTGGGGCTGGTTGAAACAAGCAAGGAGAAAGATTATGTTTTCTTTTTTAGGACACAAAGAGACCCGGAAAAGGAAGTGCTTTCTCCAACGGAAAAGAAAACCTTAGAAAACATTCCTGCTGAAGGCATCTCTGCTCGAAAATTGGCTAAAAACACGGGCATCTCGCTTAGGCGGGTGTATAAGTATTTGCGAAGGCTCAAAGGCAAAAAACTGGTCTTTGTAAGAAGAAAACCGAAAACCTACACGCTGACTTCAGAAGGCCTTAACATGGCTCTTGCGATACAAGGAATCTGCAGCCTAGTTTCTGAAGCGTCAACAACAATCCTTTTTTTGATGGAAAAAGAAGCTTTTGAAACACAGACAGCAAAAACATCAAGAACCGAAACTCTAAGAAGCAACAACTAACCAGCTTTTTTTAACTCGTTCCTAAAGCACTGCCGTCTTCGTTT
>JAWAPV010000090.1:0-5586 GCA_038894255.1 Bathyarchaeia archaeon | reverse complement strand
TCTAACAAGCTCCTTTTGGTAGATTTTTCTGGAAATTCCTTTGGCACGCCAAAACTTCAAGATGTCAACGGCCACTTTTGACCCGAAAATCGCCGCTAACGTTCTGGTTTTTTCTTCTGATGGAAGAAAAACTACATACGGATGTAGGTCTTCCCTCATTCTTGCGCCCAAATCGCATATCTCTTGTTTTCAATCTTAAGCATTATGGTTTGACTTGTGAAAACCTTTTGCAACAATAATCTCTTAATACCGCATCAAGCTTTATTTTTCCGTGTTCAAAAATGGCTAGCGGAAAATGGTTTCCTTTAGACGGCGACACTTTCGTTACGAAAGATGGTTTCATATTCAACGTTTTTGGCTATGAGCATCCTGCAGGTCGCGTATTTGCCTTTCTAAAGTATATTCCAGCCAAATACAAGAGCCTTTTTGACGTTGATTTTCTGGAAAGAACATGGCAACGCGGAAAGATGAAACTGTTTCGAGCTGAAAAACTTTACACAGCAAAAAACTATCAGAGATTTTTGCAATCCTTCAAAAGCAACTTTCCAAACTACGTTTATTACTGTCCTTACCGAAAAAAAGAAGTCATTAGCGTCCCATTAAACCTAATAGAAAAGATTTTTGTTCCAAAAGAATGCTTACTATCCTTGTGCAAGCTTAAGCGAAAAGACGCTTTGCAAAAGATGACGCTTGATTTTGTCAACATGCTTTCTGTCGAATCTGGCATAGCAATTGAGGATTTTGGGGTTCACGGCTCAATCGCACTAGGTATGCATTCCGCCAAGTCTGACATAGATATAGTTGTGTATGGATCAGGTAACTTTCGAAGGTTGGAGGAAACCGTTGACAAACTTGTCAAAAAGGGAGTATTAAAATATCAAGCTAATAACCGTCTAGACGCGGTTCGGCGCTTCAAAGGAAGGTACAAAGACAAGGTTTTCATGTATAACGCGGTTCGCAAGCCGAAAGAAGTACACGTCAGATATGGCATGTTCAAGTATTTGCCTGTCGCTCCAGTCAAGTTTACATGTAAGGTTAGAGATGACAAAGAAGCAATGTTTCGACCAGCAATCTACGAAATAGAAGAATATCAACCCCTAAACATTGAGACAAACCTTTCCGCAGCAACTCCAAAAACTGTGGTTTCCATGATTGGCTGCTACCGAAATGTTGCTCGCAAAGGCGACATCATAGAAGTTTCAGGAATACTTGAACGGGTTGAAAGTCAAAAGTCAAAAAAAGTAACCTACCAAGTGGTTGTAGGCACAGGCCTCAGCGAGGAAGAATACATTTGTCCACTTTGATGCTTAGAGACCGCGACGCGATTATAACGCGTGAAGGTTTAATCTTTCGTGTTTTTGGCTATTTTCACATGCCTAACGCCTTTATCTGCGATGTTGAGTACGTACCCTCCAAAATCTTCACATCCAGTAATCCAAAAGCGTTTAGAAATCAGGGAAAGGCGGTTTATTACAAGTTTTTTGAAGACGAAGGCTTCAAGTTTCTTAAAAAATATTATCCACAATATTTGATGTTTGATGAAAAACTTGGCACAAGCGTCGTGGCAGTTGCACATTCTGATATTAACCGAGTGCTGAAGCCTGAAAAGAAACTTGACGAATTGTTCAAAGCTGAGCCCAAAGATGAACTTGTTACAGCTTTACATAGCTTGTTAACATTTGTTACTCAATGTTCGGGTTTGAAGGTTAAGGATTTTGGTGTTTTCGGTTCCATACTTCACGGCTTTTATCACCCAAAATTTTCAGACTTGGACTTTGTAGTTTATAGCAGAGAAAAACTGAGTGAACTATTGAAAACTTTGCGAGAGATATACGCCACAAAGGATTCGCTTTTGAGTAACGAATTTGAAGATAATGCCTCAGTTAAAGGTAAAAAATGGCGATTTGAAAATTATAGTGTTAAGGATTATCTTTGGCATCAAAAACGAAAGTTAATCTACGCTTTATTCAATGATAGCAAAAGCAAAAGGATAATTAAAACCGAGTTTGAACCCGTAAAAAACTGGCAAGAAATCACAACTGAAAAAAATGAAGAAGTAAAAATCTGCAAAAAAGGGTGGGTCAAAATGTTTGCTCGAGTAGTTGACGATTCTAATGCACCTTTTATTCCATCAGTTTATGGTGTTCAACCGCTTGAAATTCTGCAAGGAATAAAAGAAGCAGCAGAAACAAAGCGAATAGTCTCTTTTATGGAGGAATTTCGAATGCAAGCATGGAAAGACGAAAAGATTTACGTTGAGGGAAACCTTGAAGAAGTGATAACGCCAAAAGATAGTTTTTATCAAATAACTTTAACGTATTGTCCCAGATATTACGAGCAAGTCTTAAAAGTTATCTCTTAACTTGATGCCAGCAACATGTAATCTGAAGGTTTATTGCCCAACAAAAGCCTGAAATATTCACGATTCTGTTTTCGATCTGTTACTTGTTCAACTTTTCCTTGGGCAATAACTGTTTCGCCGTTTCTGGCTTGTTCGCAGAATCTTCCGCGAAAAGAAGCGATTTCTTCAATTTGGTTTATGCACATGCCACTTAGAATTTTAACGTTTTTTAGTTTGTATGTACATGGAGTAAATATTGCTTCTGAATCGTCTGCAACTTCAGCTTTTATTCGTGTATATCCAACATTTCTGTATTGAGTTTTACCATATTCTTCTTGAATTTCATTCCAATCTTTAATAAAACGGACAAAATAATCTCGAGTTTTAAATTTGCCTTGCAGCGCCTTACGTGATTCCGTCCTCATGAAATCCTCAAAACTCATCACAGTGTCTTTTACACGGAAAACGTATAGTTTACACAACTCTTCTTGAGTGTATGCCTTCACCTTGCTTTTTGTGTCTTGAGTCAAAGCCTTCAACGCTGCGTAAGCTTGACGACAGTTTTCACTTCCATAAATTATTGGGTCAATATCAGAATTCACTGTATGTAATTTGACAAGAAGCGAACCTGAAATCCCCATTTTGCTCCATGGGATTCCCGTTTGCTCTTTTAAGAGTTCCAAGAAGCTGAGTGCATCTTTTTCTAAATTATCTAATCTTTCGCGATTTTGCAACTGACGCAAGCGTTTTATGGGTTGATAGTGGTTTTTCACTTTTTCCTTTGGTACTTCGCAGAGTTCTTCATTAAAAACTTGGTCATGCACTATATATTGTGGAAAATTTTGCTTAAGAAACTCGAAACGTTCTGAGATACCATAAATTTTTTTGTAGGTCGCTCTTTCTTTAATGCGGTTGCCTTGAATGTCTGGAATAAAACGAGGAAAGGCGATAGCCTTAGCTGGAGGATGAACTAATCCCTTCACATCAAAAATTATTCCATTTAAATCTTCGATGATGTCTCCTTCTCTTACCTTCATTAATTTCCTTCTTTTGTTTTAACTCTTAAAATGTCTATTGCCAACGTTTTTATGTTTGCCCTTTTTATGGCAAGAAGCACTGCCGCGCCAATAATTGCTCCAGCTAAGCTATTTAGAGAATCGGCTATTGCATAATAAAGCGTCATTGGAGCCCAATAAGCATATAGCTCGGGGATTCCCCAGCCTAAAATCCAAACGGCGTTATTGTTGCTAGCAGCAACTTCTCCTCCTATCCGTGCGGTCCACGCGAGGCACCATAAGGCTATTGCCAATTTTGTTGGGTTATCCCTAGAAGCAATAGTATTTATAATCCATTTTCGTACTGGAGGCACGATTATGAATATGGCGACTGGTATGAATTGCCATGTTATTATAGGCATTAGCTCGTACCAAGCGAATGGATGGGCGAACCATATAATCATCTGTGCTGAAAAAACTAAAGTTGCTTCTTTCCATCTGTTGAATAGCAGTAAACTGCCTAATAGAGCAGACATTGTTGGACCTAAGAAAGTAAGTAAGCCCATGTTAGTTGCTGGATTAACGTAAGAAACAAGCCCTCCAAAAATAAAACCTGAAACAGTGCCCCATAACGGGCCTAAAAAGGGTGCTGTTAGACAAGAAAATATTATGCCTGATAACGTTATTACAGCAGAAGTTCCTAAGACTGGATATGTAGGCACTAAAGCAAGTGCCAACATTAAAGCAGTCCAAACACCTGACAAAGCTAACAATTGCGAATTAATGACGTATTTTTCGGCCATCAAGTTCACCGAATGTTATAAGTTTCATTGCCGTGTAATTTTTTACACAATATTAATAAAACTTTCGCACACATGTTATATGCGAGGGAAAACGTTGCAAACGCGATTATCCGATAAGGCAAAGCATATAGCAAAATGCTTGGAACTTGCAATTCTGTTGGAAGCAAGCACCCATAAACCTGGAAACGTCAGTGTAGTAACTAATTTTGAAAATACGCGTTATGAGCATTTTCTTGCGTCTGCTGTTGCTGCTGCTTCTTCTTTCGAGTTTGCCGCAGAACAAGGCACTGCAATTTTAGATGGCACGATTAGTGCTTCTGAAGCGGGTGTGGGACGTATAATCAAGGACTGTGTGGTTGACGTTGATTCGTGGCAACGTGGCGGCAACACTTTGCTCGGCACTGTCCTTCTTTTTGTGCCCCTAGCAGTTGCTGCTGGGATGACTAAAAGTAACAATGGGTGTTTTGGCGTTGCGGAGCTTAGGCGAAACCTGAAATTTGTCGTGGAATCTACAACGCCAGAAGACGCGGTTAACGTTTATGAGGCTATAGGCATCGCTAAACCTAATGGTCTTGGGAAGGTGCCCGAGCTTGATGTGAAGGACGAAAATTCGAAAAACAGAATTCTCGTGGAGCGGATTTCGCTTTTTGAGGTTTTCAAAATTGCTGCTGGCTACGATTTGGTATGTTCTGAATGGGTTAATAATTACCCTGTCACCTTTGATGTAGCCTATCCCTACTTAACCGAGAAAATCAGCGAAACCCGCGATGTATATACCGCCACCATTCAAACGTTCCTGAAAGTGCTGGCTGAGTATCCTGACACTTTTATAGCAAGGAAAGCCGGCGTCGAAAGGGCGCGTCAAGTATCGCTAATGGCAAAGGAAATAGTGCAACTTGGTGGTTCCCAAACCGAGGTTGGCAGAAAGAGCCTGAAGGATTTTGATTCTTATCTAAGAGGAGAAAGTAACCTTTTGAATCCGGGAACAACGGCGGACATTTTGGCAAGCGCGTTAGCACTATGCATTTTAAGTGGTTATAGGCCTTAAGCTTATTTTTCGACCCATCTTTTGTAAAGAATAACCCCTACCGCGTATAGGACGACTGCTGAAATTATTAGCGTCGCTATGGGCGAGGCTAAATCGGCCAGTGTAGCTTGGCGGATCATAATATTCCTTATTGACTGGGCGGCGTAAGTCATCGGTATTATGCTTCCTACCTGTTGCATCCATGTTGGCAGATAGTCTATTGGGAAGTACATTCCTATGAAGAACTGAAGCACTATGCCAATGGTTGTGGCGGCGTTTGAGGCTTCTTGGGGGGCTCTGCCTATGCACGATATTACTAACCCTAATGCGATGCCATTCATAGAGCCTAGGAAGAAAATCGGAATTAACAGTGGAAGGTTCCAGTTAACATTGGGCGCGAGAAGGAATCTGGCTAAAACA
>JAWAPV010000089.1:4660-5600 GCA_038894255.1 Bathyarchaeia archaeon | reverse complement strand
GAGAAGCGCCGCAAAAACCGCAACAAGGCCGACTTGCAAACTCCTTCTCATCAGACCACACACGCCACTACCTGGCTTAGTCAATAAAAAATTTTCATTTTAAACCTTCGTTTTTTCTTCTTCGATAACAACAGTTTAATAAACTAATTAACGTTCTAACTACTCTCCAAAAGTGGTTAAAAATGACGCTTGTTGAAAACTTGGAAAAGCTATCGAATGCTTGCGGAGTGACAGGACGAGAACAGGAAGTTGCCGATTTAATGAAAAAGCTCATGAAACCCTACGTCGACGAGGTCACACAGGACAAGTTGGGAAACGTCATCGGCATCAAAAAAGGAAAGAAGAACGCGCCCAAAGTGATGCTCGCCGCCCACATGGACGAAATAGGCTTGCTGGTCAAAACAATAACAAAAGAAGGCTTCTTGCAGTTCACGAAAATTGGCGGAATCGACGACCGCCTACTCTTAGCCCAAAAAGTAATTGTTCACACAGAAAAAGGACCTCTACACGGGATTATAGGCTCAAAGCCGCCACACATACAAAAAGAAGAAGAACGAAAAAAAGTCCTCACCTACGACGAACTCTTCGTAGACATAGGCGCAGAAAACCAAGAACAGGCCAAAAAAATGGGCGTTCAAATCGGAGACGTAATAGCTTTCGACGTGAAATTCGCTAAAATCGGAAACGACACAGTCATAGGGAAAGCCTTTGACGACCGCGTCGCATGCGCCATCATAATCGAAGTTCTGAAACAACTGAAAAAAACCGAATGCACAGTCTACGCAGTTGGAACCGTGCAAGAGGAAGTAGGCCTTCGAGGCGCAACCACCTCAGCCTTCGGAATCGACCCAGACTTCGCAATCGCCCTCGACGTCACCATCGCTGGCGACACGCCTGGCGTAAAGGAAAATGAAGCGCCCGTGAAAATGAGAAAAGGCCC
>JAWAPV010000089.1:0-4650 GCA_038894255.1 Bathyarchaeia archaeon | reverse complement strand
ATCACTAACAATAGCCGACGCTGGACTAATAGTTAACCCAAAAGTCCTGCGTTTCTTCATCAGCGTAGCAGAAGAACTTAAAATACCATACCAGCTAGAGACGGGCTTGCCAGGCTCAACTGACGCGGCACGCATCGCCCTTACCAGAAGCGGAGTACCAAGCGGCGTTATTTCCGTTCCAACCAGATACATTCACAGCCCAACATCCATGCTGAGCTTGACTGACGTGGAAAACGCGGCAAAACTGACCACGGCTATCGTGCAGAAACTGCCCAAATCCCTCTAACATTTTTTGTTTGTAGAAAAAAGAGGTTTCAACATACGTGAAAGAGAGAAAAGCGGCCCAAGAAAAAGCAGTGAAGCTTTTCAGCGACGGCTTCAACTGCGCCCAAAGCGTTCTATCAGCAACCCTTGAACACTGGAACTGCAAAAACGAGCTCGTACCAAAAATCGCTACTGCTTTCGGAGCAGGAATAGGAAGATGCGGCTCTGTTTGTGGAGCAGTAACCGGGGCAGTGATGGCAATAGGAGCCAGGTTTGGAACCAACGAGCCTTCTGCCGAAAAACGGCTAAAAGCCTACCAGCTTGCACAGACGTTCTACCGAAAGTTTGAGAGAAAACATGGAAGCGTACTATGCCGAGAACTTATCGGCTACAACCTCTCTGTTCCAGAAGAGCTGGAAAAAGCTAAAAAATCAGGCGTTTTCGAAGAGAAATGCCCATTGTTCGTGAAAACCGCTGTTGGATATCTGCTGGCTATCACTGAAAGGTAGGCTAATCTTCCAGCAAAGACTATTTTTCCTTGCAGAGGATCTTGAACAAAAGAACAGTCACTATCACAGCCAGAATGTAGGGCAGAAACGAAACAGCAAGCCAAATTCCCAACGAAAATGTTCCGAAAACGTTCATGGCTTCAGGGTTTTCTATGATGGCCGAAACGCAACTGTTCCAAAGGCCATGCGCGAAGACTAGAGGCACAAGGGTTCTAACCTTACGATATACATATCCGAAGAGCAGCCCGAATAAGAAAGTGGACGTAACATAGAGAATCATGCCAAAGGGATTGAAAGGTGAAAGGTCCCAGACAAAATGCCAAAGACCGAAAAGCAATGCTTGCCAAAAAACAGCTGCTCCTGAACCGTAGAATTTTTCCAGATGCGTCTGCATGTAGCCTCTAAAGAGACCTTCTTCGCTTATTCCAACGCATAAAGTCATGAAAGGCATTGACAGCAAGAATATTAAGATATCAAAGCCTTGTAGAGGCATTTGCCCAGTTAAGACATAAATCAGCCCATAAGTAATCGACCAGGAGACTCCCGCAAGAACCACAATAATAACGAGCCCGTACGCTAAAGACCTAGCCAACTTTTCAGTCTTAAAACCAAAAACTGACAAGTCAGTTCTTTCAACCAGAAGCATGGTCAAAACCAAAAGGTAAATCAAAGGAGTCTTCTCGTAAGGCTGTGCAAACCACAACACAGAAGGAATGCGCACCGTGAGAGCCAAAACGAAAAGCATGACAATGCTGAAAAGCACGATGCTTTTACTTCGCACCCCCACTTCTTTAGCAACAAACCCTTTTGCCCGATAGTTTTTCTGCCACCAATAAACAGGAAACAACAAAAGAATTGAAAGAATCACAGGAACCTCAGAGGCAAGCAATGTGCTTGCGAAGATGTAATACGCTGTTACCAGTATCAAAGCTGCCACTCCATAATAAACCAGAAGCGCCTTCATTACATCAAGCGTAGCCATATACATCCCACTTCTTAGAGAGAAGAAACATAACTCTTGTCAAAATTTAACATTTTTCTTAAAAACCGAACTCTTTTTTTAGAAAAACGCACCATAAATACTCGCGTGCGAAATTTATGAACAGCAAAAAAGGCTTCAAGTTTCTCGAGCACACCGCAGACGTTTACATTGCAGCCTACGGAAAAAACATTGAAGAAGCTTTCGAAAATGCCGCTTTAGCCATGTTCAACGTAATGACCGACACCAAAAAAGTTAACCCGTCAACACTAGACCATGTGGAAGTCAACGCGCCAGACAAGCTTGCCCTTCTCTACAACTGGCTTGAAACATTGCTGGTAAAATTCGAAACAAAAAACACGCTGTACTCAAAGTTCAAAATAGCAACAATAAAAGAAACCTCTAACGGCCTAAGTCTCAAAGCGAAAATTTGGGGCGAAAAAATTGACCTCAAAAAGCATGCTCAGAAAGTCGGCGTTAAAGCCGTAACCTACCACCGCATGGAGATAATCGAAGAACCAGGCAAAGTCACAGCAAAATTCATCCTAGACATATAAGGCTGTAAATACACACGCACTATGATAAAACGGATAATTTGCAAACGCACACTTTTTCCAACTACTTCCAAACAAAACCAAACTCTTTAATAAAAACTCTTAAAGGAAACAAATCCTTCTAATGGCTTACCACATTCCGAAAGGCGACGTAAAAAATGCACGTGCAACAAATCGAAAAGCATCTTTACTTGATTGACACCGAAGTGGCAGGAATAAAAAGTTTCATCGCCAGCTATGTTTTAAAAGGAAAGCAAGCTGCCCTGATTGAAACAGGCCCAACCTCAGCAACGTCCAATCTGCTTTTGGCCTTGGAAAAACTGGGCATACAACGAGAAGAGGTCGCGTACGTTGCGGTTTCGCACATCCACCTGGACCATGGAGGCGGAATCGGAACACTGCTGAAAAACTTGCCAAAAGCAAAAGCGGTAGTTCACCCGAGAGGAGCGCCTCATCTCGTTGACCCAGAAAAACTTTGGCAACAGTCACAAACGGTTCTCGGTCAAATTACGAACCTGTATGGAAAACCAGAAAGCGTCCCGCAAGAAAAGATAATCGCCGCAACAGACGGCATGATTCTTGACCTTGGAAACAAAGTAAAGCTGAAAGTTATAGAAACTGTTGGCCATGCTTCGCATCACCAAAGCTTTTTTGACCCTCTCAGCCAAGGGGTTTTTCCAGGAGATGCCGCTGGAGTTTACCTTAAAGAAATTGACGTTATTGTGCCCACGACTCCCCCGCCGTTCCGTTTAGGCCTGGCGCTGGCTGCTTTAGAGAAGCTGCGAAGCTTGAAACCTAAGGTCTTGTATTACAGTCACTTTGGTAGAGCGGATAACGCGATAGAAAAACTGCAAGCTTATGAAAACCAGATTAAGCTTTGGGCCAAAGCCGCAAAGCAAGGCGTAGAAAACCATGAAACACTAGAAGAAATAAGGCAAAGAATCCTAAGAAGTGACCCAGCAGTGGAAAAAGCTGAAGAATTCATTAAAGCCCATCCAGTTCTAAACGACACCACTCTTGTCGAAAGCGTACAAGGCTTTGTTGACTTCGTTCAGAAATACTCACTCCCTTTCTAGAGATGCCTTGGTCTAAACGCCAATTGTTTATATTTACCGCCAGCCTCTTTTCTTTTAGTAGGTGAAGAATCATGGGCGAAGAAGAGAGTCGCCGTCCCACAGAAAAAGTTCCACTAGAAAAGATTACCGAGTACTCGTGGCGCATTCCAAAATACAAACAAGGCATGAGAGTGCCAGGCCTTGTCTTGGCTGACAAAAATTTGCTGGAAAAAATGCAGACTGACCGCACTCTTGAGCAATGTGCAAACGTGGCTCATTTGCCTGGCATCTACAAGCACGCAATAACGTTGCCTGACGGGCATGAAGGTTATGGATTTCCAATAGGTGGCGTAGCGGCAACTGACTATGAGGAAGGAGTAATCAGCCCAGGCGGTGTGGGCTATGACATAAACTGCGGCGTCCGCCTCTTAACAACCAGCCTTTCTGAAAAGGATGTTAGACCCAAGCTGGCTCAGCTGACTGAAACGATTTTTGAGAGCGTTCCTTGCGGTCTCGGAAGCAGACGAAACGACTTCAGAGTCACAATGAATGATTTGGATAGGATAAGCAGTGAAGGCGTTCAGTGGGTCATAGAACAAGGGTTAGGCTGGCCTGAAGACGCAAAACACTGCGAAGAAAGCGGCTGCATGAAAAACGCGAATCCAAACAAGGTTTCGTCAACTGCAAAAAGCAGAGGATTACAACAGGTAGGCACGCTCGGCTCTGGCAACCATTTTCTGGAAATACAAAAAGTAGACAAGATTTTCAACCCTGAGCTTGCAAAAACCTTCGGAATCGAATACGAAGGACAAGTCACAGCCATGATTCACTGCGGCTCCCGAGGCTTCGGGCACCAAATATGCTCAGACTACCTTCACGTTATGGAACGAGCAGTCCAGAAATACAAAATTGTATTGCCTGACCGAGAACTTGCTTGCGCGCCAGGCAAAACGCAGGAAGCCGAAGATTATTATCAGGCAATGGCTTGCGCCGTTAACTATGCCTTCGCAAACAGACAAGCAATCATGCACTGGGTTAGACAAAGCTTCAAACAGGTCTTCAAGGAAGAACCAGAAAAGCTTGGGCTAAACCTAGTCTATGACGTTGCTCACAACATCGCAAAAGCAGAGGAATATGAAGTTGACGGAAAAATCAAAAAACTCCTTGTCCACAGAAAAGGCTCAACAAGGTCATTTGGTCCGGGACATCCAGAACTTGCTGAAATCTATAGAGATACAGGTCAACCTGTTATAATCGGTGGCTCAATGGAAACTGGTTCTTATTTACTC
>JAWAPV010000088.1:0-5620 GCA_038894255.1 Bathyarchaeia archaeon | reverse complement strand
AGACAAAGGGCGGCTTCTCGAGCTTTTTCAGCACTTCTGCCACGCGCCCACTGGTTACGAAGCTGCTTTCCCAATCCCAAGAATCGTAGGAGACGCCTATGCGGTTAAGGGTCTGTTTGAAGCCGTCGAAGCATAGTTCGCTGACTTCACGGACCAGCTTCTTAGCCTCAGGCTCGCCTTCCTCGTAAGCCTTGTTTAGGCTGTTTACTGCGTTTTCAGGGTCGCCGTCAAGGCTTATCTCGTCAAGCAATTTTCTGAAAAGCTGCGGATGCTTTTCTTGAAGCTCAGCGGCTATGGACATCCACTCATCCAATTCTTTTGTGATTTTCGCGGTTTCCTCTTCCGCGTTGACGGCTTTAGCCCGTTCAAGCTCCTTTTTAAGGCGGTTAATTTCCACCAAACAGCTTGTAATAGTGTAGATTCTGCCCAAAAAGTGGTCGGGCTTGCCTTCTGGCTTAGGCTTGCCGAGTTTCGCATATCCGTAGGCTACCACCGAAGTTTGGCGGCCAACATCATCCACGTAATAGTGCCTATAGACGATGTGCCCTCTGGCCTTGAGAAGCCTTGCTATAGTGTCGCCGAGCATCGGGTTTCTTGCGGTGCCTATGTGTATGGGGTGGATGGGATTAGCGCTTGTGTGCTCAACTATGATTTTCTGAGGGCTGCTGGTTTTGACGAAGCCATATTCCGCGTCAAGCGTTTCTGCCGATTCAAAAGTTGCAGCCGCGAGCTTGGCGAAGTCTACGTGAAAATTTATGTAACCTGCCCCTGCGAGAACCACTTTCTCTGTAAAGTGAAATTTTGATTTGCTGATTTTCTTAATTACAAGCCTAGCCACGTCCACCGGCTTTTTGCCAAGCTGCTTCGCCGTTTCAAAGCAAACAGAAGAAGCCAGTTGTCCAAATTCGGGGTTAGCAGGTTTTCTAAGAGACAAACTTGCCACTGTAGCTTCGGGCAAAGCCTTCTTTAGGGCATCTTCAAGTATCTCTTCGCATTCTTTTCGAAACTCGCCAAACGGGTTTCCAGCAACCATCAACGCTTCCTCAAGTTTCACGAGCCACTCTTTGACTGAATAAAAAGGGTGAAGTTATATTTTAATGTGAAAACTATATGCGGTTGTGGAAAACTGATGAGAACGAAAATTGTGTTTTCAGAAAAGTGCTTAGGATACGGTAGCGAATGGACCGTTGAAGGGCCTGAACGCGTAAGAAGAGCTGCAGAAGTTCTGAAAGAGCTTGGTTACACCTTTCTCGAGCCAGAACCCGCCAGCGAAGACGCAGTTCTTTTGGCGCACGACTTGGATTACGTTTGGGCCGTGAAAAAAAGCCTAGTTGACGACCCAGACACGCCCGCTTATGACAACATTTTCGAGTTCGCACGTTTGTCGGCGGGAGGAGCGATACTTGCAGCTGAAATTGGCGGATTTTCGCTTATGCGCCCGCCTGGGCATCACGTTGGCACTTTTGGTGCTGCGCTTGGCGCCTACACCCGCGGTTTCTGCTACTTCAACAACATCGCCATAGCGGTTAAACACCTAGGCAAGCCCGCTTTGATTTTGGACATCGACGGGCATCACGGCAACGGCACACAGGAGATTTTCTTCGGAGACCCAAAGGTCACGTATGTTTCGTTGCACAGGCACCCAAACTATCCAGGCACGGGGATGGCTTCGGAAGGAAACTGTCTCAATTTTCCTTTGCCAGCAGACTGCGGAGACGCTGTGCATGTTCAAACTTTGGACAAGGCGTTAAGCATGGTCAACCTAGACCGGTTTGAAGTGGTGGCGGTGTCGGCGGGGTTTGACACTCACGCGGGCGACTTGGCTTCGCTTGGCTTAACTGAAAAGGGGTATTTCGAGGTTGGCAAGCGAATTGCAAGCTTAAAGAAGCCGACGTTCTTTGTTCTGGAAGGCGGCTACAACGGAGAGCAACTTGGAAAAGACATAGACCAGCTTCTCAAAGGATTTGAAAGCCAAAACTGAAGCCTCGTAGCCACGTTCAAAAATTAGCCATAAGCTAACTAACAGTTTTTTCAACTTGCTTAACAGGAGACTTGGTTTTTTGCGTGCTTGTAAGCACAATTGACGCCAAAATTATGGCTGCGGCAGCCACGTTTAGGATTGTGAGCTTTTCTCCAGCTACTGTAGCGCCAAGAACCATGGCTACCACAGGGTTAACGTATGCGTAGGTTGAAACCTTAGCGGTGGACACGTTCTTCAACAGCCATATGTAACAAGTGAAGGCTATGATGGCGCCAAAGACGACGAGGTACATCCAAGCGGCAAGTGACCGTTCAGAAACCGTTTCAAACCTAATTTCGTCATATTCGCCCGCAATTAAGCTTGCCAGAAGCAGCAACAAGCCGCCTGAAAACATTTGCATGCCAGTGCCAAGTAATGGTTCCGCAGGAAGCCTTGCAGACCGCGAATAAAGAGAGCCAAAAGCCCACAGGAAAGCTCCAGCAACAACAACAATCGCGCCTGTAAAAACAGCGCCGTTTGCTCCGAAATCTCCCATGCTGGCGACGAGGAAAGCTACGCCTGCGAAGCCCAAAGCCAAACCCAGCACTATTCTTGCTGAAGGCTTGTTTTTGTTCCATAGAAAATCGATTGATGCCATCCACAAGGGCACGGTGGCAATCAGCAAACTTGTCAAGCCCGAAGGAACCCACTGTTCTGCCCAGACCACCGCTCCGTGACCACCAAGCAGCATAAAACCGCCAATGACGAAAGCGCTGCGCCAGTGAACAGCAGAGACTCGCGTTGCTCCACGTGTTCTAGCCCAGAAATAGAGCACGGCGCCTCCGAGCAAAAACCGTGTTCCCGCCATAAAAAACGGAGGCAACGACTCTATAACAACCCGAATTGCCAAGTAGGTGGAGCCCCAGATAATGTAGATTGCTAGAAAGGCCGAGAGCACTTTAGCCAGCTTTGTATTCAAACAGTCACCAGCAGCCGCGCCATTAAAAGCGAAAGCGGATCGGGCATTTAAGCGAAGCTAAACGCAAAAAAAGAAATCAACAAGCACGCGCGGGTTTAGTTTGCTCCTCTGCGTAGCCTCTCTTTTCGTGTTTTTTTGACGGCAAGCTCGACCTGTTTTGTGGCTGTTCCCAAATAGTTGGCGGGGTTTAAGGCTTCTTCAATTTCTTTTTTGCTTAGCCACTTGTTTACTGTCTCGTTTTCAGCGAGAACCGCTTTAAAATGCCGTTTTTCAGCTTCGCTTTTTATCGTTAATTTCCTCATCAGCTCATAGGCTTCTTGGCGGTTCATGCCTTTCTTTGCCAAGGCAATCATGATGGCTTCAGACATGCATCTTCCTTCGGTCAACTCCACGTTTCTCCGCATCCGCTGCTCGTCAACACGCAAATTCTCCAATATGTTCGTCATCAGATACAGCATGTAATCAACAAGTATGCACGCCTGTGGGAATATGAAGCGTTCTGCAGATGACTGGGTTAAATCTCGCTCGTGCCATGTCACAACGTTCTCCAAAGCGGGAACCACCAGCCCCCGCACAACCTTGGCTAATCCGCAAATTCTCTCGCACAGTTCAGGGTTCCGCTTGTGGGGCATGGTTGAACTGCCCACCTGCTTTTCTCGTTCGAAAGCCTCGAAGAGCTCTCCTATCTCGGGCCTCTGCAGTTCCCGTATTTCGGTGGCGAAGTTGTCAAGCGACGAGGCTAGGATGGCTAAGAAGCAAATAAGTTCTGCGTGGCGGTCGCGTTGAACAATTTGCGTTGAAATCTCCGCGGGTTTTATTCCCAGCCTTTGCATGACAAGCTCCTGAATACGTAACGCGTGGTCTCCTAAACCAGCCTGAGTGCCAACTGCGCCGCTTATCTTTCCAACTACGACTCTTTCTCTGCATTCGCGAAGCCTCTGGATGTGCCTAGAAACCGTGCGCATCCACACGGCGAACTTGAAGCCTAAGGTGGTCGGCAGCGCGTGTTGTCCGTGTGTCCGTCCCATCATAAGCGTTTTCTTGTGCTGCATGGCTTTTTCCATCAAAACCTTCTCAAGAACGTTGAGCTTGTCTTCGATAAGCGCTAGCGCCTCTTTCAATTGGAGAGAGTTTGCGGTGTCAACGATGTCGTAGCTGGTCACCCCGAGGTGAACGCATCCGCCGCTTTCGCCGCACGTTTCTGCAAGAGCTCTGACCAACGCAGCTACATCATGTTTAATTTCGCGTTCAATCTCCTTTACGCGGGAAAGCTTCACGTGCTCAAGCAAGGCCATGGACATTATCCTGTTTGCGTCTTTTTTCGAGATGTTACCCACTTCAGCGTGTGCCCAAGCCAACGCGGCTTCCACATCAAGCATTTTCTGAACGCGGGTTTCCTCTTCGAAAACGCGCCGCATCTCAGCAGTTCCATAGCGTCCTGTGTCTATGGGAAGAATAGGCAAGCTTTCATCCCTCGAAAGTGAATATGACGATTAAAGATTAATGCTTTGCCAAACACACTATAGCAATTGCAAAGGCAAGTGTCTTCTACGATGGTGGCAATAGCGGCGGCGGTAGATAAGAGAGGCGGAAACGCAATTGACGCCCTAGTCTTGATGCTGGAAACCATGCGGCTACAAGAAACCGAAGCCTTCGGGGTGGCGTCGCCCAGAGAGACGATAGCCGGAAAAAGTGTGGAAAAACTGAGAATCGGAAAAATAAAGGCAAACATCGCTTTAGGATGCGTTTTCTCGCCAATTCCAAAAAAAGACAACCCACAACTGACGAAGCTTGAGAACGCCACAATGGTTTTCGGGGGAAGAATGTTCACCACAAAACCTAAATTTCCCGCCAACTTGTCAAGCGCGACAGCCTATGAGAAAACTGCGGCTTCCATATTGAAAACCGAGGGAAGCTACGCGTTCACGATTGCAGAGCCGCACCGAGTCATTGCGGGCCGAGATGTGATGGGCGCTTACCCGCTTTATTACGGTGAAAACTCGACTTTGGCGGCCTTTGCAACTCAAAGAAAAGCCCTCTGGAAAGTCAAAATCGAAAAAGCAGAATCTTGCCCCCCAGGACACCTTACTATAGCTAACCAGCATGGCTTCACTTTCAAAGCAGTGAAAACCTTGCCTTTCCCAAAGCCCAAACCGATAAGCTTGTGGTCTGCAAGCAGAAGACTTGGCAGAATCCTCGAGAAGTCGGTGAAGCAAAACGTGAAAGGCTTGAAGGAAATTGCTGTCCCCTTCTCTGGCGGGCTTGACAGTACTTTGATTGCTTTTTTGGCAAAGAAAACGGCTGATGTGCAGCTGATACACGTGAGCCTAGAGAGGCAGCCTGAAACATTACATGCAAAGGCAGTTGCCGAGGAGCTAAAGCTGCCCATTCATGTTCGCTTATACGGTGAGGAGGATGTGGCGAAGGTTCTTCCAGACGTTTTGTGGATTGCTGAGGCATCTGACCCACTAGACGCGGCCATCGGCGTTCCCGTCTACTGGGTTTCTGAGACCGCTAAGCATTTGGGTTTTAACGTGTTGCTGAGTGGGCAGGGCGCGGACGAACTTTTTGGAGGTTACAGGCGCCATGTCGAAGAATATTTGGAACATGGAAGAGAAAAGGCGGAGCAGGCACTTTTCAACGATGTAGCAGATAACAGTAAGAAAAACCTTGAGCGGGAC
>JAWAPV010000087.1:0-5813 GCA_038894255.1 Bathyarchaeia archaeon | reverse complement strand
GGGAATCAGCACGGGCGACTTTGACAGCGCAGACCCGTGGCTTGAAAGATACGACGTTATAGTAACGACAAATGAGAAGGCGGACTCGCTGCTTAGGCACAGAGCCAAGTGGATGGACGAGATTTCGCTTGTCGTGGCCGACGAAGTGCACTTGCTAAACGATTCTGAACGCGGCCCCACTTTGGAGGTGGTTTTGGCAAGGCTGATGGAGGTCAACCCGAACATGCAGATTTTAGCTCTAAGCGCCACAATCAACAACGTTGACGAGGTTGCCACGTGGCTACAAGCGGAACATGTGACTACTGAGTGGCGACCAGTAGAGCTTAAAGAAGGCGTGCTCCTGCATGACGAAATACAGTACAAGGATGGAGACGCCCGCAAAATAGAAAAGAAGACAAGGGATCCTGCTTTAAATTTGACCCTAAGCACAATCAGGACAGGCGGTCAAGCACTTGTTTTTGCCTCGACAAGGAAAAGCGCGGTTAACTTGGCGAGGAAATATGCAAGTGAAATAGGGAAAGTTTTGTCTAGGCCTGCTACGCACACACTTGGGAATGAAGCTGAAAAGATTCTCTCGACAGGCGAAAGAACAAGAATAAGCGAACTGCTTGCCGATCTTGTAAAATGCGGCGTAGCTTTCCACCACGCTGGACTGGGAGGAGAGCACCGGAAAATAGTGGAAGACGCGTTCAGGCAGGGAAAAATAAAGGTTTTGACGGCTACGCCCACGCTGGCTTTTGGCGTGAACTTGCCTGCGAGAACTGTTATCGTGCAGGATTATAGGAGGTATGAGCCGGGCTACGGTTTCTACCCGATTAGCGTGTTGGAGTATAAGCAGATGGCGGGAAGGGCTGGAAGGCCGAAGTACGACAAGTGCGGAGAAGCTTTGCTTGTGGCTAAAACGGCGGATGAAGCGGACTATTTGTTGGAAAGCTACATTCTTGCTAGGCCTGAGCGAATTTGGTCTAGGCTTGCGGTTGAAAGGATTCTGCGGTCACATGTGCTGGCCACGGTGGCCGCGGATTTTGCTCATACGGAAAACGGGATTTACGAATTTTTTGGAAAAACGTTTTATGCGCATCAGTACGACGTAAAGGCAATTAAAAGCGTCATAGGCAAGATTCTCAAGCACCTTTACGATGAAGAGATGATTGAGGTTTTCGGCGACGAAATAAACGCAACGAGGTTTGGGAGAAGAGTCAGCGAACTTTATGTGGACCCTGTTTCTGCCGTGATAATTCGCGACTCTTTGAGGCGAGAAAACGCTTGCTTAACCGAAGTGAGTTTCTTGCATCTGGTTGCCCACACGCCTGACATGGGCCCTATATTGAGACCATACTCTTCTGAGGTTGATCAGCTAGCAGTTTACATGGAAGAACATAGAGCAGAGTTTCTCACTGAAATCCCAAGCATGTGGGAAGATCATATTGAATATGAGCAGTTTCTAGGCGAAGTCAAAACGGCTATGGCACTGCAAGCATGGATTGAGGAGCAAAGCGAAGACGCGATAATAGAAAGGTTTAGGGTGTATCCTGGCGACCTCTATCGGGCAATTGAGAATGCGAAGTGGCTGCTTCACGCTACCCACGAGCTTGCAACACTTTTTGGCGCCAAGCGGGTTTTGCCGATTGTTTATGAGCTTCAGCGCAGGGTTGAGAAGGGAGTTAAGAAGGAGTTGCTTCCGCTGGTGCAGCTGGAAGGGGTTGGCAGAGCCCGTGGGCGCATAATATATAATGCTGGTTATAGGACGATAGAGGAGCTTAGGCAGGTGCCAGTTGAGGATTTGAGCAGCTTGCCTTTGATTGGGCCGAGGTTGGCGAAGAAAATTAAGGAGCAGATAGGCGGGTTTGTTAGAAAGAGAACATGGGAAAAACTTGATGAGGTGGGTGAGTGGAGGCAAAAAGCTCTCACAGACTACGAAAACAAATAGCAACTAAGCAAAAAGCGGTCTATTTGCTTGTCGCTCGACGGCAATCAAGTCAGCGTTAACATGCTATGCTCTGATGGTGGCTAAGGCTTTTACTGGTTTGCCTTTCCCAGCCACTTTTACAATCCTCATCTGCAACGTGCTTCGGAAGGCTCCTGCTGCTTTTTTTGCGTCCTTACTCGTCGGGTAAATGCCTTTCAGTTCCACCCACGGCAAAGTATCGTCAATTTTGATCCAAACAGTGTACACGTTCTCACCAGTTGCGTTGAAAGCTAGTAGCCAAACGCATTAAACAGTTATGAATTGAAAATCCAAGTTATTGATATATGCGCAAGCGAGCGTTAGAAACCTATTTAAGCAATGTTGTTTCCCTTGTTTAAAATTTAATGAGCAAGAAGCCTCTGTTTGGAGCTTGAAGGTTCACCCTCTAAAAAGAAAGACTGAAGGAGTGCCCATGGATGGTTCAAGGCTTGTCGGACAGTGAAGAAGGCGAAGACGATGGAGACAGACAGCGGCATTCATCCTCAAGCTTCAAAACGCTTTTCGAAGAAACTAGCAAGTGTTTCTACTCGAAACTTGACTGACAAGCTTCTCTGCTTCCTAAACCTTTCAGAAGCTAAAAGGCGTGTTGAGAAAACAGTTAAAGGGAGAGCAGACGCGTAATGCTCAGCCTCAATAACCACAGAGCCTTTTTCAGATCCTTAAAGGAGACGTTAACAGCATACTCCTTTGACGTTCTCGGGCTTTTTGCGGGATTCATGGTCGCTTCACAGCTTAACGTCTTCCAACTGTCGCCTTGGGCAATAGCCATCTATCCCGCCATCGTAAGCGCAAAAGGTGTAATCGGGGGCCTTCTCAGCGGACGCCTAAGCACAGCACTTCACCTTGGTACAATACATCCAAGAATGTTCAGAAACACGCAATACTTCTATCACCTAATTAGAGCATTAATTGTGGTGACCTTGGCAACCAGCGTTATGATGAGCATGGTTTCGCTGTTTTTTGGTCTTGCATTTTGGGGAATAACCCTTGCGGAGTTTCCAGAAATCCTTTTAAACGTCATCGCAACCATGAGCATCGGCCTAACCTTAACAATCGTCACTATGAAAGTGGCCTTCGTGACTTTCAAAAGAAAACTCGACCCAGACGTTATTGTGTACCCGCTAATGTCCACAATCGCAGATATATTTATCACTTTTTGCTATATACTTGTGCTGAACCTTTTCTTTCTTACAAATCTCGGAAAATACACTCTAATTATAATTGGAATACTTCACGTGGTTGTGACGGTTTTCTTTCTTGTGAAATATTATAAAAATGGAGATTTCGCCAAGACATTGAAAGAATCCCTTTTAACCATGGTTTTCGTGGCAGTTATCGTCAACGTCACAGGATCTGTCCTAAAACAAGTAAGTCTCTTAGTGGAAGACAGGAAAGAGGTTTACACTATTTACCCAGCCATGATTGACATGACAGGAGACGTAGGCGCGGTCATCGGGTCTACAGCCACTACAAAACTCGCCTTAGGTACAATAAAACCAACATTGCTTTCGATAAAGCAACACACGACGCAAATTTTCAGTGCTTGGATAGCCTCAACCATAATAGCGGTCTTTCTAGCAATCATATCTCTGCTCATTAACGGCATACTTACAATATCAGCACTTATTAACTTAGCATCGCTTTTGCTCATAACAAACATGATTGCTGGGGCATCCATTACAATGTTAGCTTACGGGATATCGATAGTTACCTTTAAAAAAGGGCTAGACCCAGACAACTTTGTAATCCCCGTCGAAAGCTCTTTTGCCGACAGTTTGACCTCAATATCCCTACTAATTGCAATCGTTCTATTAGGTCAATCGGCGGGATAGTGTTAAAATATCTCCAACGCGTAATGTAGGTTCGGAGCGACTTCACAAAAATGTCTCCGAAACTGGAGAAAATAGAGTACAAGCCCGTGCCAGTTAGAGAATTGCTTCTTGAAATGAAGAACCTCTCTGAATTAATGATTGACCTAGCCTATTTCGCGGTACTGTACAACGATAGGGAGCTCGCAGAAGAAGTTCTTGAACTCGAGTTAAGAGTTGACACGTTAGCATACATGTTAGACATGGTCGTCATGATAGCTGCTAGAGATGCAGAAGACGCAGAAGCGTTAACAGGAGTCACCATGGTAGCCGCAGCAACAGACAAAATTTCAGACGCGGCCGCAGACATAGCCATTATCATACTAAAAAACATTGGAATACACCCTGTTTTAACCGAAATATTTGAGAAAACAGAAGAACGCCTAGCAAAAGTCAAGCTGACGCCAGAGTCGCCTTTTGGTAAAAAGAAACTTTGGGAACTGGACTTGGCATCAAAAACGGGAGTAGACATAATCGCTATACGCCGAAACAAAGAATGGATAATAAACCCTAAAGAAACAGAAGAAACACAAAACGGAGACGTTCTAATCGCGCGAGGAACACTCCAGGGGATAAAAGAATTCAAAGAAACAGTGGAAGGAAAACGACAAGTTCTTGAAGGATTCACGTGGACCAAGGTAGCGCCTCTCCGAGAGAAGCAGTTCGAAGAAATGGTGAACCAGTTTGTGGAGCTAAAAGACACCTCGGAACTCATGATTAACCTAGCATACTCATCACTAATACTTAACAGTAAAGAACTTGCAGAAGAAGTACAACGATTAGAAGAATATATGGACGAGCTACACACAACCTTTGAACTTCACGTGTTGTCAATCAAAGCAGAAGGAGACGACCCACGAGGGTTCCTGGGCCTAATTAGATTGGGCATTGTAACAGAGAAAATAGCTGATGCCGCCGCAGAAATAGCAGAAGTCGTCTTAAGAGGCATCGACCCTCACCCCATACTCAAAATCGCCATACACGATGCGGACGAAACCGTAGCGCAAGCCTTAGTGACCCCTAACTCTCAATTAGTAAATAAAACCTTGAAAGAAGCCAAAATCCCACAGAAAACAGGAATGTGGGTGCTGGCACTACGCAGAGGTGCCAAATGTATAAGGCCTAAACCAGAAACCAAAATCGAGGCTGGCGACGTTTTAATAGCTTCAGGCTATGCTAGGGGAAGAAACGCGCTTAAAAAAATGGCTTCAACTTAGTCCTTAAAAGCTATACTAATAAAGAGTGTGGATAACGATTCTGTTTTCATTAATACTATAAACTCGGAATCCAACTCTAACAAGCAAGGAGGGTCACAGATCTACAAAAAGAAAGAAAGAACCATAGAGGTTCAGAATTTCACATGCCCAAACCCTGTTTGCGGTAAGGTTTTCACCAGCCCTTTGAAAACCGAAAACGTAAGCTCAAGAAACCAGAAAAAGTATGATGCGTGTCCTTACTGTCTAACAGAAATAGTAATTGAGGCTTCTCCAACATGCACCGAAGAGGATAAGCACAAACCAGAAAATATTGAAGAACCACCGCAGTTCGGGCCTAGCGAACCTGCACCGGCTACGCCAAAAACATCTGAGTGCCCCTACCATCTTGGCTATCTAAGCAAGCGTTCGCCAAAAGACAAGATTCCGGAAAGCTGCATGATGTGCGAAAATATAGTGCAATGTATGCTGAAGAACATAACAAAATAGACCATGCACTTAAATGTCCAGCAGATTTGCAACTTGCCGTTCGTTGCTGAGAAAATAAGCGAAAAATTTTGGCTAAGAGAAACCGTTTGCTTAGGAAACCCTTTTTTTAGCTTTTCTTCTTGCGTTCAGGCTTCTTTTCTTCAGCGGATTCATTTGACGATGCAGCTTCTTCGGTTTTCGCTTCCTGCGGCGCCTCTTCCTTCTTGCCCTCAATTTCGCTTGTAATCTCTTCTATTGGTTTGGGCGGCGGGGTTGTAGCCATCGTCCACCCTA
>JAWAPV010000086.1:0-5844 GCA_038894255.1 Bathyarchaeia archaeon | reverse complement strand
GCGTCAGAGTGCGCATTGTTTCAGTTGGAGGAAAATTCGCTGTCGCGGAAAGAATAGCCTAAAAGAGGGGATGGCAAAAGAGTGAAGATTAAGGAACTGCGAAACGGAATGAAACGGGTAAACGTCGAAGCCAAAGTTATAGAGAAATCTCCTCCACGAGAGGTTCTCTCAAGGTTCAGTGACACAACCCATAGGGTATCAACAGCCGTAATAGCAGACGAGACAGGCACTATCAAGTTAACATTATGGAACGACCAAATAAACCAAGTGAACGTTAACGATACGGTTAAGGTGGAAAACGGCTACGTAACAAGCTTCAAGGGAGAAATCCAACTGAACGTTGGAAAATACGGAAAACTCACAGTCGAATGAAGCGCGGAACAATTTTAAACGAATAAAGGCGAGGTGAAAACATATGGAAGAAAGAAGAAGGTTCAGCGGAAGAAGAGAATTCGGAAGAGGACCAAGAAGGTTCCCGCCAAAACCGGTTGAAATAGGCAAAGAATACGAAGTAGATGTCACAGAAACAAGCCGAAGAGGCGAAGGAATAGCCCGCATCCAAGGACTAGTAACCTTCATACCGAACACAAAGCCCGGAGATCACGTCAAAATAAAAATAACAAGGATCAGCAGAAGATTCGCCGAAGCCGAAGTTGTAGAAGCCGGAGCGACAGAAGAATAAAAGAACGCGTAGTGAAAGTTCTCGTTCCGAATTTTTCAACTTCTCCACTCTTTTAGAACAAGGTAACATACGTTTTGTGTACGCATAGTGACGATTGCCAGTTCAAAAAGAAGTGGGAAGTTACTGGCCGTATCTTGCTTGTAGTCCGAGGATGTCGCCTAGTCCAAGTGTCCGCTTGTATGTTTCTCCATAGCTTGAATAGCCATACATCGTCAGCCAGTAGTCTACATTGTCATACAAGTCGGCAAGGCCGCACCAGTGGCCAAACTCATGCGTCATAATGTTCTGCACATCCATTTTGCCCGCTTCACCGCTTAAACTCCATTTAAAACGCGTGTTCATTCGCGTGTCAGTTTCAACCATTTTGTCGCCTGAATACCATATGTATGTAACTGCGATCACGTTTGGATTCGAATACAATCCCCAAGCAACAACGTTGTAGCCGTCTCGCACTCCGGCACTTTTGCGGGTTGTGCCTTGATAAGCGAAAAGGACGAAGCTTGTTTGCTCATCCCAAGCGTTTGCCGCAGCCGTTATAGTCGTCACAACAGCCGTTGTTGAGAAGCCATAACTGTTTTTCGGGTTAATCCAATACTTTATTGTAGTACGCCAATAGTAGGGCAAAAGCTTGTAATCCGGATTTTCCATAGAATCGTCTTCAGCGGGTATCTCAGCGAGAACGACGTGCCCACGGCCACGACCATACCATTCAACAACCATCAAGTGGGTTGGCGTTTCAGCGAAGGCGACCAAATGCAGCATCGAAAGGAAGGACAGCGAAACCAGAACAATTAAGGCTAGACACCAAAATTTTCTCATTTCAACCATCCACAAACTAGAAAGGAACAATAGGGTTAAAAGTGTTACGCCCCGCCACAGTCGGACAGCCCAAATTTGAACCTACAGTTTCCTTTTCTTTTCTATCTCCAAGCATCTCTGCATTTTCTCGCATCGTTCATACCACAACTTTTCATAATCCCTTTGGGATACGACCCTATTTTTAAGGTCGGCTATCGTGCGTATTCCATCCCTCTTGCACCATTCCACATATATTTTGTAGGCGTTCCAATCCAACTCTTCAGATTCCCAATAAACTGGGACCTCTGAAAAGCCGCAAAGGAAGGCTACAAAAGCCCTTGTATGTCCATCCACAAGGATAATGTCGCCATTAAGCTTCTTAACTGGTATCGGTTCCATCATTTTAGGGCCTGTGGTGTTAAATGTTTTCATAACCTCAGACAACTTTTCAGAACAAATGTACAGTTGACTTGGCTGTACCTCGCTTAACTTCATCATAAAAACTTTCTTAGCCATAAATCTGCAATTCTCCTCATCTTTTGAATGGAGGCACATACTTAACATTAAGTGCTTTCGTAAGTTTTCGTAGTTCCCTTTCGCTAATCCACTCTGTCTTTAGATATTGACATATTCTGGCGTCGTCATAACCAAGCCTCCGGGCTTCTTCAACAGCATGGCGGTACGCTTCAATCTCTGTGGGTCTCACAACATAGTCATACCTTTCATCAAAGAGCTTCCTGCCATCCATAAACTGTTTCACGTGGACAAGCTCGTGAATGATGTCTAAGTAAATGTCAACTAAGTCGCCGTTTTTCAAGTAATATGCACTAATCATTAGGTGGCCGTCTACCTCGCTGACGCCCATGTAACCCCTAAAACCCACAAATTCCACTTGAAGGTTACGTAGAACCTCCTCGGTTTTTTCGCCAAAAATACTTCTAACCGCCTCAACTTTCTCAAAGCCCTTAAAATACTCTGTGAAGGGATGTGTCGTGATCTTAACGTCTCTAGGTATTTCAACCTCAAGCCTTGGTTCTGCGATTGCTGTGAACCCCCTAGATTTGATTTTTCTCCTTCAGCGTCCTAGTAAAGTTTATGCCAACAAAAGCGTGATAAACACGCGTTCGGCAAAAGAACCATGGGAAAACGATGTTTAAAGTTAGAAGGATGTCTTTCGAAGATATTGAATTTGCTGTTTGCTTAACCGATACCATGAACTGGAACCTAACGGAAAAAGACTTCGAATTCATGATGCAGTTGGAACCAGAAGGATGCTTTACGCTTTTATGCGGCTCGGAAAAAATCGGCATAACAACAACTGTAAGCTACGGCAAAATCGGCTGGATTGGAAACGTTATAGTGGATGAAAAGTACCGTAGAAAAAGGGCTGGAAGTATCCTTGTGAAACATGCCATAGAATACTTGAGAAGCAAGGGCGCCGAAATGGTGGGCTTATACTCATACAAGGAAAAGGCTAATTTCTACTTAAGACTCTGCTTCAAACGCGACCTAGAATTCGCGGTTTTAAATGGTAAAGCCTCTTCTCCTAATTTTGAGGCGGCTGATGTGATGGAGGCGGGGAAGAATGAAATGCAGAAGATAGTAGAATTTGATAGCCTCTATTTCGGCGCTTCTAGGAAAAAGCTGTTGGAAAGAATCGCTAGCGGGAAAAATAACCTGTGCTACTACCACGTTGAGAACGGGGAAATTTCGGGATACATCATAGTAAAGGTTTACAACCACTATTCGGAGATAGGCCCCCTTATTTGCAGGAGAGAAAAAGGCGACGTAGCCAGAAGTCTTCTGGCCGCAGTGCTGAAAAAAGTTAAGGATTCCGAAGTTTCGATATGCCTACCAAAAAAGGAAAGGGCAATAATAAACATGCTTTTGGGCTTCAGATTTAAAGAAAGCTTTAACGTTGTTAGGATGTTTTCTGGACCGATGGTTTTTAGAGACTGCATTTACATTGCAGAATCTTTGGAGAGGGGCTGAGAGCGCTTGACGCAACAGAATTTAGCCAAAATGATTCTTGAAGGCTTCTTAAAGAACTCGTGGCAATGTATAGAAGTTTTGGTGAAAGAACTTGCAGAATTTGAGGGAAACGAGAAAAGAGAGCTCAGCTTCTTCCAATTTAAAAATGGTAAAAGGCATGAGGTTAAGCTTAGTGGCAAGCACTTCTTTCTGAGAAGTTCCGTTGAATACTCAAACCCGCAATTAACAGTTGAAGAGGTTCAAGGAATAATCGCTGCTCGCCTACTCGAAGTTTGCGGAAACTACTTTTGCCAATATGGCTTAGGCGAAATCGAAGAAGAGGATATCAGCGAACTATGTGAGATGCTTCAAAAACCGCCAGAGGGGAAAATCGCTGCATTCTTACTCAACACAGACGACATAGAGCCAGACAGATATTCAATGAACCCGCTGAAAGAGTCAATTGTAATAAGCGGACAGAGCGCATTCCCCTCGGCTTACGTCAAAACTGAAAGGCTGAAAATCGACGAAAATTTTGTAAGAAAATATGATGGAACACTCATATCGCAAGGTGAGGTTGAATTAATAAGGCGCTGCCTAGAAACTTGCAACAATAGCTACTTGGACATGGTTGATGCGGTAAAATACGAACAGATGGAGAGGCTTTCAGAAATTTTTGGGATAAACTTCTGCCTATATGCTATGCGCTTGCCAATCGAAACTTTGCAAAAAGAAGACGCACAAGGCTTGCTGCACCACATTATAAAAGAAGTGCATAGGGACTATTATGCGATTGAAGGCGCATATCAATGCATGGGCAGAAGCATGAAAAAACGTACAACATTACTGACGGTTCCACATTCTACTAAGGGTTACGGTTCAAAACGTGCGGCAAGGGGCAGAATCTACTTTGAAAACGGGAACTTGAAAAACGTGAAAGTGACGTATAAAACTACGCTGCTTTATCCAAACGCCATAGACCCAAACGACGTGAGCATAGCAAAAGCCGAAGACGAATTCACAGTTGAGGGGGAAGCTCTAACAAACTACGATTTCAAGAAAACTCCATCGTCGCCACAATTCTTCATATACTCGCTTGCATCGCCAGAAAACGCCTCACTTTGGCATGGCATAGGCGTTTTCGCCGCAAAGGAACTGCTAAAAAGCTACGTTTCAATCCGTAAGGCTTGCTCAAACAACGTACTAATTAGGAGTCTCGACGCCTATGGAGTCTTCACAAAAATTCCTATACAGTTCAATTTGTCGCCCCGGTATATATGGGTTCACCCAAAACACCGTAACATAGACGCAAGCATAGGCTGTGTCCAAAACATCGAAGAACTGGCAAAAATGGGTATGCACATTGAATATGTTCTAATCTAGAGGGGAAACAAAACAGACATGTTTTTTAGGCAAATAAAGCATCGAGGCGACAACTTCTCTTACATAATAGCGGACGAAACAACAAAAGAAGCAGCTGTAATCGACCCAAGCTTCAACACAGAAGCGATCATCCAAGTCTTAAAGGCGCACAACTTCCAACTAAAATACGTCATGAACACTCACAACCACGTAGACCACACGGCGGGCAACCAAAAACTGCAAAAAATGTTCAATGCAAAAGTCGTAGCCCACAAACGATCAGAAATCAACAAGCACATAAGCGTGGAAGATGGAGACAAAATAAAAATTGGAAAAACAACAATAGAGGTTATACACACACCCGGACACACGCCAGACAGCATATGCCTCCTAACCAATAGGAAACTGTTTACAGGCGACACGCTTTTTGTCGGAGAATGCGGCAGAACAGACCTGCCAAGCGGATGCGCAGAAGACATGTACAACAGCCTCTTCAACAAAATCTTGAAACTAGACAACGACATAGAAGTTTATCCGGGCCACGACTACGGAGAACACCCTTATTCAACAATAGGCAAAGAGCGAAAAACAAACTATACGCTTCAAAAGCGCACACTTAAAGAATTCATAGAATTTATGAATCAGCCATAAGCATTCGCTGAGAATAATTTCCTATAACATAAAAGATTGCAAATTGTGGTGGGGCCGGCCGGATTTGAACCGACGACCTTTCCCCGAAACAGCGCTTGGCTGTTTCTACGGGTTTCTCTACTGACCGCTCCAGAACCTCTTCATTCCGCATGGCGGTCCGCAAACCCGTTTGGCATTGTTCTGGAGCCCGTCGTCATACCTGCCTAGACTACGGCCCCTTCCTTATTGAATGCATTAGAATTTACTGGAAAATTGGGATATATGCGTTATTCTATTTTGTTTGGAATAATGCTTATTTACCATTTTGCAAAGGTTTATTAGTAGTTTGTTAGTGTTTGATATGGAATAAATGTGATGGAAATTTGACTGAAAAAGGTGTT
>JAWAPV010000085.1:0-5976 GCA_038894255.1 Bathyarchaeia archaeon | reverse complement strand
ATGGAACGCTACCTTTTTGATGTTCTAGTTGACATGATTATGACGGCAAAGATGAACCTTCCTCCAGATAGGCCGCTACACCTTTTTGGCGCAGGACACCCCTTCATGTTCACGCTTGCTGTGGCTCTCGGATGCGACCTATTTGACTCGGCTGCCTACGCGCTCTACGCTAGAGAAGGCAGATACATGACTGAAAACGGGACACACAGACTAAGCGAGCTTAAGCATTTTCCGTGCACGTGCCCGCGGTGTGCCAACACTTTGCCTGACAAAGTTTTACGGCTTTCTCCTAAAGAGCGAGAAGTCTTTTTGGCTGAGCACAACCTTTACGTGTGTGCGGCTGAAATTCGGCGAATCAAACAAGCTATCAGAGACGGGCGGCTTTGGGAACACTTGGAGTTGAGAGCTCATGCTCACCCAGCACTTTACACCGCACTAAAAAAGCTGGAAAAGTACAAAGACTTTATCGAAAAGCATACTCCCGCCACGAAGCAAAGCGGGCTTTTCTTCTATGACGCGGTTGGTTTAATGAGGCCTGAAGTTGTAAGATATCGGAAGCTCTTGGCTGAACGTTACAAACCACAAAGACAAGCAAAGACTCTTCTGCTTGTTCCACAACCACGCACCAAACCTTTTCACAAAAGCTTCGAGTATAAGCAGATTAGAAAAAAACTTGGGAGAAAACTTGACAGAACTAACGTGTGCTTCTACTTTGCTCCTTTCGGAATCGCTCCTATAGAGCTGTGTGAAGTATACCCGTTGAGTCAACACGAAACCGCAGCTCCCGTTGACGAGGCAACCCAACAGTACGTCGCTGTTCAAGTAGCAGATTACATCAAAAGAACGAGGCCTGCCGCTGTTACGCTAATAACTGATACGCAAGACTGGAGCGGGCGCATTCAAGAAACTGTAAGAAAGGTTTGCAGACAAAACCACATACCTCTAAATGTCAAAACTTTTGAGAGCATTTCTAAAAATAGGACTTTGCACGCATAAAGCATGTGTGCTTGTAGAAGCCGGCAACCATAAGCGTTGGCAAGACAAGTTTTGTTATTTTGAAACTAGCCCTTGAGCTATTGGTTGCGCCCAAAAGCTTTTGGTGTACTCGTTAAGCACATTGTTATAGACTTGCTTTGTCTGTTGAGCTATTTTGTCCCAGTCGTATTTTTCTCTAATTTTCTTGTAGGCGTTTTCTCTTATCCAATTCGCATAGCCCTCATCGCTCAGCACTTTTGTAACTGCCCACGCCAACGAGTCGGGATTGTCTGCGTAAGCTTTTACGCCGCTTACATCATGTTCAACAATTTCGGAAAGCCCGCCTGTGTCTGAAACCACGACGGGGCTCTTTGCAGCCATAGCCTCTAAAGCTACGATGCCGAAGGGTTCAAACAGGGAAGGAACAACGGAAACGTCTGCAACTTTTTGAAGCTTACGCAACGTGTCATCGTCTACAAAGCCTGTGAAAAGTATCTTGTGTTCCAAACCCATGCCTTTAACTAGGCTCGAAAGTTGGTCTCTCATGTAGCCGTTGCCTACGATTATGAACTTGGCATTTACCTTTTTCACAATCTGCTGAGCCGCGTTAACCAGAACGTGGACGCCCTTCTCGTATACGAGTCTGCCAACGAAAAGCACAATTTTCTCTTCGGGAAGGGCAAACCTGCTTCTGAACTCACGCAGGTCCTCTCGCTCATATTTGTCGTAGCTTTCATAGTTGACGCCGTTTGGAATCATAACCATTTTGTCCGATGGCAATCCGAAGGCCCATCGCACGTGATCCACCATGTAGTTGCTGCAGCAAATGACTTTCCAAGCTTCGTATGTCAGCCAAGCCTCGGTTTCGTGAATCATCCTTTCATAATCGAAGTGAATGCCGTTTCTCCTTCCAATCTCTGTCGAGTGAATAGTTGCAAAAAGTGGTTTTCGGAAAACATGCTTCAGCCCAATGCTTGCCGTAGCTACGAGCCAGTCATGCGCATGGATTATGTCCACTTTGCCGCCTAAGCTCCTAATTAGAGCTGCAGCTTCTTTCTGCATGTTCACATTCATAAGGTAAACCCAAGTTGCAAAGTCAGGCGACGGATTCTTATACGAATCCACGCGGAAAATCTCAACGCCGTCAAGTGTTTCATGGGCTGGTGCGCCGGGGAAATCGCATGTAACCACGTATACTTTCATGCCGTTTTTGGCGAGGCTTTTAGACAAATAGTAAACGTGAGGCGAGATTCCTCCTATGATTCTTGGCGGAAACTCCCACGAAAGCATCATAACAGATAAATCATGATTCACTCCGCATCTAAGCCCCCTGCCACAGTCGCGTAAATGTTTAGTACCTCTTTTATCCAGTTCTTGCTTTCAGGAGTGATTACTCGTATCTTTTCTGCAGGAACTTGGTAAATGCGCATGATTTCGTTGCGCATCCATTCCGACTTTACGATTAACTGCTTTGCTTCGTACATTCCTAGCCATTCGAGACTTTTTATTGCCATGTTGAACGGGAAGTTCGCGCCGTGAGACCGGTGCTCTTCGAGGCTTTCCACGGAATAGACGAATGGGGTGCCAAACGCCTTCTTCAGCGTTACCGCTGCTTGAATGAAGTGCCAGTCGTGCGCGTCTATAAGGCCTATTTGACCTTTTAAGTCATAATATACATTTGATGCTACCCGCTCTACTTCCTGGTTTAACGTTAAAACCCATGTAAGAACTCCAATGTGCGTGCGCACGGGGTTGGTTACCCTTATACTCTTCACTCCTTCGGTGTCGTCGTGCCCTCCAGTCAAATAATCGTGGTAGGTAACCACGTAAACCTGAACTTTCTGCTTTGCAAGTTCATACGCGAGGTTTCTAACGTAGTTTGCCAGTTGTCCGACGACTCTCGGCGGATACTCCCAAGAAAAAAGAAGCACGTTCATTTTTCTAACCTACGTGAAAAGCGCGCAAACTTTGATTATGCCTTTTCCAGTTAGGTAATAACGTTTCTTTCCTTCATTGTCCGTGAAGCACTCGGCGAAACCCTCAATCGCATAATTATCCAAAACGCGTTCCACTTCACTTAAATCAACTTGAATAACTTGCGAAAGCTCCTCACTTCTTCTCGCAAGGTCGGGTGCTGTTGCGCATAAATTGTGCAAGGTTTGTAAGATTTTTTCCGAAAGGGGGAGTTCTTCCCGCACGCTGTTCACCTTCTTTGTTTTGAGGGAATTTAGACATGGTTTTTCTTATAAATGCATGTGCAGAAAGGCTTCAGAAGTATCCTGTTGCGGCTTCTCCCTGCCTCTTAAGTTCTTCAAATCTTAGCGTTACGGTTCTAATCAGCGCCTCTTGCAGCGGTTTTCCCTTAAGCTTTGACATCCTAATTTTCTTAAGTTGCAACGCCAAAAGTTTGTCATGCAACGACTTTTCCGCCCAACTTTCAAAGTCACCACGAGCATTGTGGAATTCCACAGACTTCAGTGGAACTTTTTTCAGCTTTTGCCCTAGCCCGCTTAGGCTCCATGCCATGACTCCAGTGAAATGTGCTTCTCCCTCGGCCGTGTAGAACAGAAACGGCTCGTTTGCCGCTATTGCCGCAAGTCTTACTCGGCTTTCGAAGTCGAGAATGGCTGATTGTGCGGTTACGAAAGCGTCTATTGGCGTGTTGAACGAGCTGAAATACGAGTGAACTTCGCCAGGTGCACCCCCAGCGGTGAACATGTAGTAGAGGTGGTCGCTTGTTTGGAAGTATCGCCATAGCCTTAGAAATTCATGGTCGCCTGTCTCTTTCACGAGAGGCTCTAGTTTCCTCAAGTTTGAATAGTACGCCCATTGCATTGTGTTGCCAATCCAACAGCTTGCGTCTCTTTCAAGGTCAGCCCACGAAACTGTGCCGCCTAGCTCGGGCACGTCAAGCTCTCCAACTGCCGGGTATTTGCTTGCAACTTCAGAAGGAGTGGCCATGTGAAGATGCCACCACTTTAGGATTTCGCTCGGCAAGTGCCTTAGAAACTCGTGGATTCCCGTTTCTGGCCAGTGGTGCTCGCCGAAGGTTTCATAGTCGGGGAATATGTTTATGACGTTTCCATGTGTTGCTGCGAGCCAGCTTGCGTATTTGTCAGCGGTAAGAGGCCATTCGCTCCACCATCTCGCCGAGAACCTAAAGCCAACATCGTCGGTGAGCTTGTAGTTGCGCAGGAAAACTTTCAGTCGCTTGCAGTCTTTAGGTAGGTAAAGGTAGTTTGGCGATTTCCCGTGGAGAATCCTCTCTACTCCTTCGGTGAAAATTCCTTTGTATCCCATTTTTTCTACGGTCCTTGCCACCGCATTGTTGTAGAGCAGTTCTGTGTTCTCGAAAACCGTGGGAGTATATCCTAGCAGGTCTTCAGTTACCTGCTGGTGCGCCTTAATTTGTTCTATAAATTCTTCTCGGTCGGGGTATAGGCTTGCCAGCGAATGATAGTAGGTTTGTTCGAGAAACTCCACGCATCCCGTGTTAGCGAGTTGCCTAAAACTTTCCAAAAGGTCTTTGTTGAACTTCTCACATTGCTCTAAAAAAATCCCAGAAAGACTAAAAGACACTTTGACCTGTTTTTTCTCTCTTTTGTGCTTGTCGATAAGCTCTAGCAAAATGTTGTTGGATGGAAAGTAGCATTTTCTGCATGCTCTGAGAAATATCTCTCTGTCTGTTGCGCTATCAAAGTAGTAGTCGAAAAGTTCGGTTTTCTTTAGCCGTCTAAAGATTTTGTTTTCCCAAAAAAGGTTTTTTCTGAGCCTATGCGGCTGGTGGACTTCAAAAACAAGCACTATGTCTGTCAAATTTTTTGCCTCTTTTCTTTTTGTTGAGCCTAATGTTATTTCTGGTTTGCTGTTATAAATGGTTGCAATCCTAGTTTAGACTCTATTCGGATTCCGAATTCATAAATCATTTATCCAATCGCCACATCCTCTTTTAAAACAACAGAATATAGGTGAAAGAATAATGGCAATTGAGAAAATCAAAGTGGAAAGCCAGGAAGAACTCGAGCAGATGATGACCAACGAGATAACGCAAATAGAAAAAGACCTTACCATAATATGCAGCAACATTCCAATAAATGACAAAACAAACCTTGACATCCTCTGCCACGACGGCAACGGGCAACTTGTCATTGTGCAGCTGAACGTTTCAGAAGACGACATCATGCTGTTGCAAGGAATCCAAAGCTTGGATTACGTGGACAAATTCAAGAATTTCATAAAGGCAACCTACAGCAAAAACAAAATTGACGTCCAACAGAAACCACGGCTGATACTTATCGCGCCAAGCTTCTCAGACGCGGTTCGTAAGGCTGTTGAAAGCATGCAGGGCATCCGGGTTGACCTTTATGAGTGGGAATACTTGAAACTTGGAGACCATAAAGGGTTCCGTCTACAGCCACTCTTTGAGGTCCCAAGCCAAGAAAAACCTAAGGAAGAGAAAACCACCGAGAAGAAGCGTGAACACAAAACCCCAAAAAAGAAGGAACAAGCCGATTCTGAACCTCTACCAGCTGAGGACACTCTTGCTGAGGCAAGCCCGACAGAGTTCGGGCCAAAAAAGGAAGAGCCCTACGAAAACGTTGACACCTACACCCCGAAAGAAAAGGAAGAACCCAAAAAGAAGCACAGCTTCTTCTAAAAACCCGCAACCCTTTCTCTTGGCAACCCTTTAAACGTTTTTTTGGTGTGACCAGTTGAGAATAGGCTTTTTCGTCTGGGAATACCCGCCCGCGCTTGTCGGCGGCTTAGGCACCTACGCTGAGTACTTAACCCGCGAACTCGTTTCAATGGGTAACGATGTGACCGTTTTCACGCTCAACAACGGAAACCTAAAAACCCGAGAAATCTTGAAAGGCGTTGAAGTTCATAGGCCGCTGGTTGCGGACGCAAGCAACGTTTACCCCATGTTTGTGGCTGACGACCTGAAGAAATGGGGCAAGAACATCCGCATGTTTAACGACATATTCATCTACAACATTCTAA
>JAWAPV010000084.1:0-6010 GCA_038894255.1 Bathyarchaeia archaeon | reverse complement strand
CCAACCGACGCTTCAAGTATCTGCTTAAGGAAGGCGAGTCGGGCTTGAGCACTGCTTTTGACTATCCGACGATAATGGGGTATGACTCTGACCATCCTATGGCTAAGGGCGAAGTTGGCGTCTGCGGCGTAGCCATTTCGTCGCTGAGGGACATGGAAACGCTTTTCAGCGGCATCCCGCTTGACAAGGTCACCACGTCGATGACCATAAACGGCCCTGCGCAGATGCTTTTAGCCATGTATATCGCGGTTGGCGACAAGCAGGGAGTGCCCCGCGAAAAACTCGGCGGAACAACCCAGAACGACAACCTCAAAGAGTTTTTCGCACAGAAACTCTGCATCTTCCCGCCCAAGCCTTCTGTCAAGCTTACAACCGACATAATCGAGTACTGCGCTAGGCACCTGCCAAAATGGAACCCCGTAAGCATAAGCGGCTACCACATCCGCGAAGCAGGAGCCAACGCCGTGCAGGAACTCGCGTTCACGCTTTACGACGGCATAAGCTACGTGGAATCCACCCTTGAAAGGGGCTTGAAAGTTGACGACTTCGCGCACAGGCTGTCCTTCTTCTTCGCCTCGCACAACGACTTCTTCGAAGAAGTCGCCAAGTTCCGCGCTGCACGCCGAATCTGGGCAAGGCTGATGAAGGAAAGGTTCCACGCCAAGAACCCGCGGTCAATGTGGATGCGCATGCACGTGCAAACTTCAGGCTGCACCCTCACTCCGCAGCAGCCCCTCAACAACGTCGCCCGAACCACCATACAGGCGCTTGCAGCCGTCCTCGGCGGAACCCAGTCGCTACACACAAACTCCTACGACGAAGCCCTATGCTTGCCCACCGAAGAAGCAGTAACCGTAGCGCTCAGAACACAGCAGATCATCGCGCATGAAAGCGGGGTCACCCACACCATAGACCCGTTGGCAGGCTCGTATTACGTTGAGGCTTTAACCAACGAGATGGAACAGAAAGCCATGGACTACATACAGAGGATAGACGAGCTGGGCGGCGCAATTCCAGCAATCGAAAAAGGCTTTTTCCAAAAGGAAATTGCAGACAGCGCCTACAAGTACCAGAAGGAAATTGAAGAGAAAAAACGCGTCATCGTAGGCGTAAACGACTACCAAATCGAAGAAAAGGAATGCCCAATCGAGCTCCTGCGCATAGACCCGAAAGTCGAAGAGGAACAGGTGGCAGGCTTACAGAAGCTAAGAAGAGAAAGAGACAACAGAAAAGTCAAAGAAACCCTCGATAAGCTTCATGACGCCGCATGCAAAGATTTGAACCTCATGCCCTTCGTCATCGAAGCCATAAAAGCCTACGCAACCCTAGGAGAAATAACAGAAGTTTTAAAGCAAGTTTACGGCGAATATCAAGAATTAATCATAGTATAAAGGAGGAAAACAAAAATGGACGGTGGAAAAAAGATTAAGGTTTTAATCGCGAAACCAGGCTTGGACAGCCACGACCGAGGCGCCAAAGTAGTAGCCCGAGCGCTACGCGACGCGGGAATGGAAGTAATCTACACGGGCCTAAGGCAGACGCCCGAACAGATTGCTGAAACCGCACTGCAGGAGGACGTCGACGTCGTCGGCTTAAGCATCCTCTCAGGCGCGCACAAAACACTCTTCCCGAGAATAATGGAGCTACTGCGGCAGAAAGGGCTAAACGATGTTATGGTGTTCGCAGGCGGAATAATCCCTGAAGAAGACGTGCCTGAACTCAAAAAGCTGGGCATAAAAGAGGTTTTTGGGCCTGGAACCACCACCGAAACCATCGTAAAGTACGTGTTTGACAACGTAAAGAAGTAAAGATGTGTAACGTCGTTGACAAATACTGAGAAGCTAGTTCAAGGAGTTTTAAAGGGAGACCGCAGAAGCATCGCTAAAGCCATAACAATAGTCGAGAACAGCGAAGTTGAAGCCCAAAAGCTGATTGCCGAACTTTTTCCGCAGACAGGCAAGGCGCATGTGGTAGGTTTGACTGGTCCTGGAGGCGTTGGCAAGAGCACGCTTGTGGACAAGGTGGTTAGGGAGTATCGTAGGCGAGGCAAAAGCGTGGGCGTAGTAGCGGTTGATCCTAGCAGCCCTTTTAGTGGAGGCGCGTTTTTGGGCGACCGCATTCGCATGCAGGATTTAACTGGGGATGAAGGGGTTTTTATTAGGAGTATGGCTTCGCGGAGTTTTGGGGGCGGCGTGGCGAAGGCTACGAAGGATGCGGTGCGGATTTTGGATGCGTCTGGCAAGGATGTTGTTTTGGTTGAGACTGTAGGCGCTGGGCAGTCTGAGGTTGAGGTTGTGAGGGTTGCCCAGACGGTTGTGGTGTTGCTTGCGCCCGGTTTGGGTGACGAGATTCAGGCGATTAAGGCGGGGATTATGGAGATTGCGGATGTTTTTGTTGTTAACAAGGCTGACAGGGATAATGCGAGCAAGACGGTTATGGACGTTCAGAGTGTGCTTCAGTTTGGCGAGAAGAGCAGTCCTTGGAAGGTGCCTGTTTTGAAGACAGTTGCTTTGACGGGCGAGGGCGTTGCGGAACTGGTTGACAAGCTTGAGGAGCACAGAAAGTTTCTAGACAGCGGTTTTGGGGCCCAGCGAGAAATGTTAAGGGCTGAGGGCGAACTGGTTGACGCTATTAAGGAAAAAGTGGCAAGCTCAATTGTTTACGGCTTAAGAAAACGCGAGCGGTTCCAAGAGCTTGTGCACGCGATTGTGAAGAGAAAGGTTGATCCCAGATCGGCGGCAGACGAGCTTTTGAGGGGATTGGGAATTGACTAGGCTTGACAAGGGGTTGGTTCAGGTTTACACCGGCGATGGCAAGGGCAAGACTTCGGCCGCTTTTGGGCTGGCTCTGCGGGCTGCAGGTCGAGGTTTACGGGTTTACATTATCCAGTTCATTAAAGGCGGTTTCGATTATGGCGAGTTGTACGTGGTCGAGCGGGTTCCAAATGTTGTTCTGAAGGCTTTTGGCAGAGGCAAGTTTGTTTTGGCAAAGCCTCCGGAGGCAGAGGATGTTAGGCTCGCGGAGGAGGCTTTGAGTTTGGCGCGAGAGGTGGTTCTTGGCGGAGAGTTTGACGTGGTTGTTTTGGACGAGGTTAACGTGGCGGCGGATTTGGGGCTTGTCGAGGTTGAGGATGTTTTGGGCTTGGTTCGGAAAAAGCCTAAGCATGTTGAGCTTGTTTTGACGGGCCGGAATGCACCTGCCGCATTTGTTGAGGTTGCGGATTTGGTGACGGAGATGCGTGAGGTTAAGCATCCTTTTAGGAAGGGTGTTGCCGCGAGGAAAGGCATAGAGTTTTAGGTTTGTAAAAGCGGCTGTTAGGCTAAGAAAAAACTTAGACCCCCTTATATATAGGTGCCATGATGCTGGGTGCTGCTTTAGTTTTAGGCGTAGTCGTAGAAGCTGAATATAGTTTTCCAGTTTTTACGTAGCCAAGAAATCTTGATATTTCTGGACTACGTACTTCTTGCCTTTCTGCGTTACTTTGAATCCTTCTTTTTCCAGCAGTTCTTTATGTGCTTCCGCTCCGCCGGGATACTTCTCGTTTAGGAAACCGTTTGCTTTTAGAGTGCGCCAGTATGGAATACCGAGGTTTTGGCCTTGTCTGGCGGCTTCTTCAGCCGCGTTTGCTGCAATCATTATGAAGATTCCTGTTGTGAGAGAACAGCAGGTTTTGACTTTGTGTTTTTCCGCGATTTTCTTGCAAATTTCAACAATTGTGACCAGCTTTCCTTTTGGCACGTTCCTCATTACCTCCACGACTTCGCTTGGGTTAACAAGAACAACCTTATCTCCTACATTGGCTCCCATTTTGTGAACCGCGTTGTAACAAGGAAACCTCTCCTCTAAACTCAAAACTTTCGGTAAGTCTTTCTTGTCAGCAAGCTTTTCCTGCCAAGATTTCCGTCTGTAACTCATTCGCCATCATCTTCTTTTTTCTGCGCAACATCAGCAGTCCTACGATAATATTAACTTTATAGTGTTGAGACTGGAGGATCAAATTCTCAAAGCGAGATATAGCTGATAATACGTAATGCTATCTAGAAAAATTAAGCGGCGACGCTATTTACGCTATATGTGTGATTCGTGATTCAAAAAGGTTATATGCTGCTGATGAGTCTTTGAGGTATTTGCGGGTGCTAATGTGATGCAAGGTGACCGCCAAATTCAAAACTAATTCTGGCCTAACGCTTAGCTCTGAATATCGCCCGCTTGAAATTGAACAAAAAGTCCGCGACTTCTGGCAACAAAACAACACGCTAAAAAAACTAATGGAACAGAGACAGAAAGACAATAAAGGCACGCTGGGATTCGTTGAAGGACCGCCAACACTAAACGGAATACCACACGTGGGTCACGCTCGTGGCCGCGTAATGAAAGATTTGCGTTACCGCTGGAAAACCATGCAGGGCTACTTCATACCTTTCTGGGCGGGCTGGGACTGCCAAGGCTTGCCTGTCGAGCTGGAAGTTGAGAAGCTTTTAGGCGTCAAAAACAAGCGGGAACTTCTTGAACGAGTAGGCGAAGAACGGTTCATACAGGAATGCAAGAAAGCCATAATGAAGTACCATCGAGAATGGGTCGAGATGGACAGGAAACTCGGCATATTCATAAACCACGAAAAAGCCTACTGGACATACCACGACAGCTACATAGAAAGAGAATGGCAATACCTCAAACGAGCATGGGACCAAGGGCTCCTCGAAGAAGGACACTACGTGGTGGCTTACTGCCCAGGATGCCAAACCAGCCTCAGCAGCGCCGAAGTAGGTTACGAAGATTCATACAAGATGGTTGAAGACCCAAGCCTATACTTTAAATTCAAAAGAGCCAACAGCGAAGACGAATACTTCCTTGTCTGGACAACCATGCCTTTTACGCTCGTAACAGACACGATGCTGGCAGTGCATCCAGAAGCAGAATACGCCAAGGTAAAAGTGGGAAACGAAAAATGGATAATGGCTGCCCAACGCGTTGACCCAGTCATGCAGGAGCTTGGCATAGAAAAATACGAAGTAACAGAAACCTTTCCGGGCAGCAGCCTCGAAGGAGCAAAATACGAGTTTCCATTCACAGACCTCGTTCCTAAACAGGCAGAACTGGAAAGCCAACACGAGCTTGTACACAAAGTCATATTGGAAGATTTTGTTGACATAAACACAGCTACAGGCGTCGTGCACCAGTCGCCTGGAAACGGTGAAGAAGACTTTTTTGCAGCGCAGAAAAGAGGAGTCCCGATATTCGCGCCTTTCGATGACGAAGTGCGGTTTACGAAAGATGCAGGCTCGTTCTACGGCTTGTTTGCAAGAGACGCTGACAAGGTCGTTGTTGAGGAGCTCCGCAAAAGGGGATTGCTTGTTGAAGTTAAAACTGTGAAGCATGAGTATCCCACATGCTGGCGTTCGCACCACAAGCTTGTCTGGCTGGCAAGAAAAGAATACTTTCTGAGAACAGACAAGATAAACTCGAAAGTGGTTGAAGCCGCTGAAAAAGTGGAATACTTCTTTGAAAGCCCCAAAAACCGTTTTCTCTCCTTCCTAAAAGAAGGAAAACCATGGTGCATCTCCCGCGAACGCGTTTGGGGAACGCCGCTACCCGTGTGGGCTTGCGAAAAATGCGGCGCAAAAACGCTTTTGGCAACCAAGAAAGAACTGCTTGAAAAAAGTTTGGAAAAGCCAGCAGAAGATTTTGAGCTTCACAAGCCATGGGTTGACCGCGTAACTTTCAAATGCGAAAAATGCGGAGGAACAATGCGGAGAGAGGATTTTGTCTTAGACACTTGGCATAACAGCGGAGCTTCGCCATACGCTCGGTACACGGATGAGGAATTTGAAAAGTACGTGCCCGTTGACTTTCTCAGCGAAGGCATTGACCAGACACGCGGCTGGGCCAATTCGCTGCTGCTTGAGCACGTGCTGCTTACGGGAAAGGCTGAGGCTCCTTACAAGGCGTTTCTGTTCCAAGGCCTTGCACAGGACGCCAAAGGAAGAAAAATGAGCAAGAGCCTCGGCAA
>JAWAPV010000083.1:0-6116 GCA_038894255.1 Bathyarchaeia archaeon | reverse complement strand
TAACTGTTTGCATTCTAAGGTAAATTGCTTTAAAGAGTTGTTTCTGGAAAGAAAGTTTCAAATAGCGGGCGTGTAATCTGAGTGGAGAGGCGCTGCTATGGCAAACTCGTACTTCAAGAAGAAAGTCGAACCCATAAAAGTTAAAGAAAAAAGCATTTCCCAACTTTTGGCTGAAATGAGCCGAACAGCCTACCAAGGCAGAAAGCTAGGCGAAGCGGTTGACGTTTGGGAAGCCATGCTTAAAGAGAAAGACCTCACAATAATCATGGGCTACGCTGGTTCTCTAAGCACCGCGGGCCAGTGGACGATAATTAACTGGCTCATCGAAAACAGGTTCATAGATGTTCTCGTTTCAACAGGCGCTAACGTGTCCGAGGACATTGTTGACGCCATGGGCCTTGGGTACTGGCAAGGAAGCCACATGGTGAATGATGAGGCTCTTTTGGAGGCGGACGTGAACAGGTACTACGACGTCTTCGGGAAGGAAACAGACTACCGAAAGATGGAAGAACTTGTTACAGACTTTCTGCTCACTCTCAAAACCGATTTTGTTTACTCCTCAGTAGAAATCCTCCACCTGTTAGGCAAATACCTCAACCGGAAAGGCGTAAAAAGCATAGCAGCGGTTGCCGCAGAAAACGGCGTACCCATCTTCTGCCCAGCCATGACGGACAGCGCCTACGGCGAAACGTTTCTCATGGCAAAAAACGTCGGGCACACGCTCATGCTTGATTCGGTAAAGGAGTTTGACCAGTTCGTCGGCATAGGCGAAAAAACAAAGAACATAGGCGTCATATACATAGGCGGAGGCGTGCCAAAAGACTTTACACAGCTTATTGCCATATCAATCTCGCCGAAAACAAAAGACGAAGGCGTCCCCGGGAGAGACGGGCATCTGCGCAAGAGTTTGAAAGAATATTATTACCCGCACAAGTATGCTATTCAGATAACAACCGATTCGCCTCAATGGGGCGGGCTTTCGGGGTGTACGCTGGAAGAGGCAATAAGCTGGGGCAAGATTGAAAGCGAAGGAAAAAGAGCCGTATGCTACTGCGACGCTACAATTGCATTGCCGCTTATAGCCCATGCTTTAAACGAAAGAGTGAAATTCAAGAGACAAGCACCCGACTTCTCTTGGCTCTTCGGCCATCTGCCTTAAGCTTTTCTCGAAATTCTTTCTATTAACGAACAAACAAGGATGGGCAAAATCAGCGTAGCGTCTCCTTCCACCATGATTTTGTCAGCTTTCTCGTTTATCTTGCCCCATGAAACCGCTTCAGTCGGTCTTGCGCCTGAAAGGCTGCCGTCCCACTCGTCTGCAGTGCTAACATAAACAGCGTAGTCCAGCCCGTCTCTGAACTGGTTCCACCATATAGTATGGTGCTTCGAAACGCCTCCGCCCACGATTAGCGCGCCGGTCTTCTTCGCTGAGAAAACCACCTCATTCAATTCTCCCTCGTCCCTTAGAAGGTCAAGTTTGAACTTGTGGTCTTGCGAAAAAAGCCACACTTGATAACCCACAGCGCCGTCTGTGATGCTTGGCACGTATACGGGTATGCTGTTTTTGGCTGCCCAGTAGAGAATTGAACTTTCGTTGCAGATGCGTCTTCCAATTTCCTGGCAAAGCTGGCTGGTTGAAACTTCTGTTAATCCTTCTTTCCAGAGGCTTGCAAGCAGTTCCTGCATTTTCTTTTCAATGGTTATTCCATAACTGTCGTTTGGGACGAGAACGTTTCCTAAACGGTTTACGCCCTTTTTATGAAGCTCAGCATCATCCATAACGAAAGAACCTTTGTAGTAGCTTTTCCAGCTACGCGCTATGTCGTGGTCAAGCGTGCCGCAAGTCGTAATCACGATGTCAACAAGTTTTCTTTTAACCAGCTCTTTCAACGCGCCGCGGGTTCCTGTCGCCACAAGGTTGCCTGTGAAAGAAAGAAACTTTACGCACCCGCTTTGCTTTGCCATGCGCTCTAGGATTTCAGCGGCAACCGCCAGTTTTCCAGCCGTAAACCCCCAAGCTTTCCCCATCTGCGCTACAAGTTGGCCAACGGACATGGGTTTTGAGAAGTCGAAATCTTCAACAACATCCTTCAGCATAGGGTTGCATCGCCATCCTCATGTTTACTCTTTAATTTTGAAGCAGGAATAGTTTTCACCTTCCCGCACGGCGTAAATATTATGTTAAAGATAAATGCGTATCTAATAAGAGCTTGGTGCTTTTTAGTAGCGGGGGTCTGTTTTCTGTGGCTCGTGCACGCGTGTTAATATCAAAAGCGCCATGGGCAAGGCTAAGAGCGCAGTCAAGTAATAGGGTAGTTGAGGCATAAGATTGTAAAGTAAATTGCCCAGAAGCATCCCCACGCCGGTAGATATGTACCCCACAAAGTTCACGAAGCCTCTCACCTTGCCTCTGTTTTGGATTTCAACAAGCGAAGCAGTTAGAGACATGATAGATGACATGATTAGCAGGTGGGCGATTCCCTGCAGGCACATTGCAAGCATGAGAGATGGCAGGTTGCCATAGGAGTTAGTAAATATCAGCATTGACAAGCCCAGCGCTATCGGCCCGAGCATTAAGGGTTTTTTCGGGCCCATGGTATCCACCATCTTGCCTATCGGCATAGAAAAAACTATCATAGACAGCAACAATGGTATGAAGACCAGCCACCACTGTGACTCGGGGATTTCAAGCTGGTCCCGAGCGTATATCGAGTTCTTGACGCCGAACAGCGCGCTGGAAAACAGCATCATTATCTGCACAATTGTCAGCCAAAAAACAGAGCGGGGCACTACGCGCCAAACTGCAAAGCTTTCCTTCACCGCTTTTGGGTAAGAGGAAATGAAATACCTGAACCGCATCGGCGCAGAATTTTTTATCGTTTCCTTCAACTGAAGACGCCAGACTGCCGCAATCAAAAAGAGCACGGTCATTGTTAGGTAAATGATTCGCATGCTATACTCGAGACCGAAAGCCCAAAGCAGAAAACCCGCAATCACAGGCCCAGGAGTGTTAAAGGTGCCGTGAATCATCTGTATAAGCGAAGAGCCCATCCCTCTTTTTTCAGGCGGAAGAGAGTCTTGAACCATGGCAAATAAGGCAGGCTGATAAATCAAGCAAAGACTGTGCACTACGGTGCCAATCAAGACAAAGTGCCAGCCGTATATGTACACGGGGATTGAACCAACGTGAAAGATTATTGGCTGGGAAGGCGCAAGCGCAAAGAAAAGGTAGGAAGCAGCCATGCCGAAAGTCATGGTTGTTATGAGCCAACGTCTGCCATATTTGTCCGCAAGATAGCCTCCGGGAAAGGCAACTGCGGCCATGGCGACGAAGTTGGCAAGGCCAATTATGCCTAGGGTCAGCGGGAAGGTGTTGCCTCCGAGCACGTCTTGAACGAAATACTGGTAGTTTGGCACTGGCATTTCCATGGCTAGGTCCATTATCATCCAGCTGATTAGCAGAATGCGGTAGTTGCCTGTGAAAAACGAGAATTCGTTTCTGAGACGTTCAAGTAGCCCCATGCTGTTTGCGTCACTTTTTGTGAAAGCGTGAATGCTTTAAGATATAAGGTTTAGCTACTTTCAAATGAGGTTTCAACATCGCCTTCGTTTCTCGAGGCCGGCAGAATGGCATTTCTAGTCGCTGGCTAGGTAAGTTATTATCTTTCCATAAAGCTCCTTGTTTCTAAGGTCTTCGTAGCCCGCGTAAATGCTTGGGTTGTCATTTACCTCGACAACCACGTAGTTACCGTTCACTTCCTTTATGTCGACGCCGTATAGGCCGTGACCGATGATTTCGCACGCCTTAAGCGCAACCTCCTTCAGCCTTGAAGGCGCGTTTTCCTTTTTCATCGAGAACGTTCTGCCCCAGATGATGGTTGGCTTTCCTCTGAGTTTGGCTCCGTGCTTCCATCTGCCCTTCGGAATCATGTACTTGCAACCGTACAACACTTCGCCGTTAAGAACGCCTACGCGCCAGTCAAAAGCAGTTGGCATAAACTGCTGAACCGCCAAAACGTCTGATTTTCTGAAAAACCTTGTGGCAACTTCGCGGAAGCTTGTCTCGCATGCGACTTTCTCCACGTACCGCGAGAAACTCGTGTAAGGAGCTTTCACCACTACCGGCTTTCCAAACTCTCTAAAAATTGTTAAGATTTGTTTGTGGTGAAAGTCTTCCTTGTTGATGAAGACCGTGGGGATGTGCGGGATGTTGTACTTTTCGAAAAGCGCGTATTGGTGTATCTTGTTTGCGCATATCTGTATGGACCATGGGTCGTCAACAACTTTTAAGCCATGCTCAGCCGCAGTTTTGGAAACTATGTAGGCGGTGTAAAGCGGGTCGGTCGTGGCTCGGATGAACATGGCGTCATGCTTTGGAATTTCTGAAAGGTTCTCTCGAAACATGAAGTTAAACTCGTGACCCATACCCTCTGCTGTGTACTTGAAGTTTTTGAGCGCGTTTTCCTCTCGTGGATCAGAAAAATTGTACTTTTCCACAAAACAGGCAATTCTAACCAACTATTTGGTCACCCAAATTTGGTATTCTAGAAGCTTCTTCAGAAATCAACCTCAAATCAGAAACCGTGATTTCCTCTTTTTTCAAGGGTTGAAGCCCGCAAAGGTATGCTTCTCCGTTGATCAGTTGAACATGCAACTTGCAAAGGGGAAGCTTGAAAACCTCATAAACTTTCTTTGCGACTTCTTTCACTTTTTCGGCAGACTCGCATTTTCCGAAAAAGGACTTGACCGAAACCACTTCGCCTCTTAAAGGCTGCGCGCACACTGGAAACTTGTAGTTCATGCTCAAACTTTTCACAGCCCTATACAGTGCACTCTCATATTTTGCAATCCGAAAACCTTCAAAGGAAAAAGGATTAACTGCAAAAACCATTGCAGGCAAGCCGATTTCCAAAATTATCCTCTTCACAGAGTCAGTAATCAAGTAAGGCAAAATGGGAACGCCTGCCTTGGACGCTTTAAGTAGCAGGATTGGCGTTCTGGATGCTGCAATAATGTTTTCGCTTGAGGGAATGACTGTGTTGCCGAGGATCTCGGCGTGCATGGATATGTAGTACGCCGTTTTCAAATATCGATAATCGTTGTTAAGGTTTAGAATGAAGTCTTTGACTTTCGACTTAAGAAATGCAGACGGTCTCATTAACGGTAATCTTGTCGTGAGGGCGATGTTTGAAACGACCAGCACTCAAGTGACACCAGACGGCTCTTGTTTCGGTATTACATCTTCCATATTTAAAATTAACTGCATGCTTATATGCAATTTTCAGCATCAAAACAAGCGAAAGGAGAACCAACACGTACAAAACTCTTGAAGTGCTAGGCCCAGAACACGAATTCTCTATCGTAAACGATAACCTAGAAGCGTTGCCCATCGTTGATAAGGTTATTAAGAGCCTTTACGGGCGAATCGTCAACTTTGTAGAAAAAGAAGAATTCACATTAGGAAAAGAGCTTCAAATGCACGTCATGGAAATAAAGCCCAACAAGCCTTTTGAATCGCCCGTAGCTTTCGAAGAGACCATGCAAAAGGCAGTGCTTTTCACGCAAGAGTTTCTGAAACGTAAATACGGCGCCCACTTGCTTGGAACAGGGATGCATCCTTTACTGAAGCTTGAGGAGACAGGAATCTGGCCGCACCGGCACAGGCAAATCTACGCGGCTTTAAGCAGAATCTTTAACCTTAAACAGCACGGCTGGCTTAACATCCAGAGCTTCCAACTTAACCTTCCTTACTCAAACGAAAAAGACGGCGTTTTACTGCACAACTTGCTGGCGAACATCTGCCCTTACCTGCCTGCAATCACCGCGTCTTCCCCAATTTATGAGGGAAAAATTGGTGAAGACGTTGACAACAGACTGGTTTTCTACAAGCTAAACCAAAAGAGGGTACCATCAATAACTGGAGACGTTGTTCCCGAATATGTTCCCTCATTCCGCGGTTACCGGCAAGAAGTTATCGGAAGATACTCGAGGGATCTGGCAGCTGTTGGCGCGGCTAAGCTTTTGTTAGACGCGGAGTGGGTTAATTCTCGGGGGGTCATCTTCCGTTTTGACAGGCGCGCGCTTGAGATACGAGTCATGGATGAGCAGGAATGCAT
>JAWAPV010000082.1:1770-6121 GCA_038894255.1 Bathyarchaeia archaeon | reverse complement strand
TTTGAAGCCATGCAAGCTCGAAAATCCGTAAGAGCGTATGACTCGACTCCTGTTCCAAAAGAAGTCTTGCGTAAGCTTCTAGAAGCAGCCCAAATTGCCCCTTCCGCCAGCAACATTCAACCTTGGCACTTCATAGTGGTAACCGAAAAAGAGAAACGCGAAAAACTTTCGCAAGGAAGATATGCCAAGTTCCTTTCCGAAGCGCCCGTCGTTATCGTCGGATGCGGAGACCAAGAAGCCTCGCCAAAATGGCATGTTGTTGATGTCGCAATAGCGTTGGAGCATATTGTTTTGGCAGCTACAAATGAGGGCCTAGGCACATGTTGGGTTGGCAGCTTTGATGAACCCCTCGTGAAAGAAACCCTAAAAATCCCTAAAAACTACCGGATTGTTGCCCTTCTGGCGGTTGGCTATCCCAGAGAAAAACTTGTTCCTATAAAGACGGGACGTCCTCGGAAAAGCTTGGAGCAAATCGCAAGTTTCGAAGAATACCCCAAGCCAGCATAGGAACATACAAACAAGAATCAGCGAGTTAGCTTTGTCTTTACGCCCTTAAAGAGCTTCTCAGTTTTTCTTTTCCAGCTTTCAAAGCCCTGTGGCGTCTCTGGATAACTTCTATAGTGCGCTTTAATCTGCCTCATCATGCTGACCGTTACCCTGAGCTTGTTTAAGAAACTTATACGCCTCAGCCCTCGGAAAACGCGCCTCGCGGTTTCGCTGACCTTCAGATGAAAATCCTCGCCGATTCCCGCCTTCAAAACGTCTTCTTCCGTCAACAGCCTACAACTCATACCATAATCCAAATCATCATCACTACTATCAATAAGCAACAAACGAAAAACATCTAAACTCGCCTGCTTACCTCCATACAACTCCATATAACGGCGGTTATACGGCCACAGCGTCTCTTTGCTAGCTGCGCCTTTCTCCAAAGCCTCCACAATAGTCTTCCCAGCTAGATATCCGCTAAGCATGGACGGCCCAATTCCGCCACCATGAATCGGATTAACCAAACAAGCAGCATCACCTACAATCACAACACCATTGCCCACCATGTTGTCCAACGGTCTTCGAGTGGGATCATACCAAGCGCCTGCACTCAGCAAGAGCGACCCCTCAAAAAGCGGTTGCTTCAAAACATGCCCATAAAACTGTTTCTTAGGGTTGGGAAAATTGCCGCGCATACAAACCCCCAAACCAACGTTAACCTTGGCTCCGCCTTTAGGAAAAATCCATGTGTAGCCGCCTGGCGTAACCTTCTGGTTCAGATAAATCGCACAGTATTTTGATTCTTCGCTTTCTTGCTTTAGCTGACGAATTTCGCGGTAGCAAGCCTCAACATCCTCGTTAGCAACTTCGGTTTCAATGCCCATCGCAGGCGGAAGCTTGCGTCTGACTACGCCGAAGAAGCCGCTTGCGTCAACCACCACTTTGCTCAAAAACTCAATGTTCTCTCCTGTTTTCAGGTTCTTGGCCTGAACCCCACTAACACGACTTTTTTCAACAATTGGCTTGGAACATTGCACGCGGTCAAACAATGTTGCACCGCTGTCCAACGCCAGCTTAAGTAGCCACTGCCCAAAAAGCCTACGATTAAGCAAGTATCCCACAAAATCCTCGTGTGCAATCGTGAACACTGTTTCTTTATTAGGTGAGAAAATCTTTATTCCTTCAATCCTCTTTTCAAGTTCTCCGCCTTGAGGCTTGTCTAAACCCAAAGTCCTCAGGTGATGTTCGCCTAAGGCGTCTCCACAAACCTTATCCCCGATGTTCTCTCGTTGTTTTGCATCCAGCAAGCTGACTTTTAATCCAGCTTCAGCTAAAGTCTTTGCCGCCAAACACCCAGCCGTTCCAGCGCCAACCACGACTACGTCAAACTTCATACAGCACGCCCTCCGCGAAATCCCTTTTTGGTATTTTGTTGTAAATATTAAAACTTTATAAATTATGAAGTAGGCTTCGCCACACCAAGCAAAGGTTTCTTCTTGAAGTTGCTGCTTCTGCTTCTTTGTCTTCTAGAGTGCATTTTTCCGTGTTAACCGATAGACTCAAATGTTTGTGAAAACCTCTTATCACGTGTAAGCATCCAACTAGAGTTTGCTAAGCCGCTACAGCACCGTAATAAAACATCGGGGGAGAACGTGTGCTCGCCGGGTTTGCATTTCAAAAAGTCTATCTGCTAGCAGAAGCGCTTCAAAAAATGACACTAACTAGATCACATGTTTCTTATGCTTACTCTAAATATGAATTGGTGATTCATAATCATTTAATATGTTCCGAGTCAAACCATGAGCCAACACAAAAGATGTGAACAAAAATGATGAAAAAAACCGCAGTAAAAAAAGCTGCTTACACGATTGATCTAACAAAGATAGATGGAGACGGATCATTTCCTTGTCCAAAATGCGGAACACTGATATCTCCAGATGACGAAACAGAAGAAACCTATCAGATTGTTGAAACCAAAGTCAAAGACGACGATCTTGCCGAGCTCATCCTCTGCTGCAACAACTGCAAGAGCACGATAAAGCTTGTGGGTTTCATACCTCAACCAGAAACCTAAACCAAAGAACCATACTCTTTTTTGCCGACGCTTCATTCTTCAAATCTTTTGCTCAAGACAACGAAAACTGTCCACAAAATTAATCCATAGACTACTCCGTTTATCACAGCGCTTAAAAAGCCATAAAAACTGCTGACCGACAAGCCGAGCATGAAACATAGGAAGTTGCCTGGAAACAGTGGGGAAGGAATCAGTAGAGAGGCAACTGTAAACATCATAAAGAAAACCAGCAGAATAATTTTTCCCTTCAAGATTTTTGCCTCTTTTAGCAGTTTACATCCTTTAATGTTCAGTCATTATTCAGCGTAAATAGCAAGATTTAATAAACCTTGCTGTTTACCCGTTCAACACAAATACAGAAAACTGCTAAAACATAAACCTCTGCAAAACCTCTAACAAAAATAAAACATAATAATGCATAAACGAACAAAGCACAAAAACCGCAATCAAACCCACAGCAAACAACTTCCTACCTCTCGACAAGCCAGAAACATCGTCTAACGGCCCCGGGTGCTTATACATAGATATGAACAAGAGAAATATGGCCATAGGCCAAAAGTCTGCGAGAATCAACATAGCAAACGACAAAACTGTTAGAACCGTCCTCATCTTTTCGCCAAAAAGCGACCTTGAAACATGTCCCCCGTCAAGCATAGCCGCAGGTAACAAGTTAAGCATAGTAACTAGCATGCCTACCCACCCGGCAAACGCGATTGGATGAAGCAGAATATAGTGATTTTGAGGAGGCCTAATCATGAAGGCGAGAAAGAGTTCAAATATTAATGGCGAAGGAAGAAATCCCATGTTCGGATCAGTGATGGGCAATACAGGAGAAAGCAAAAGGCCAATAGCGCTCATTATCGCTGCTAAAATGAAACCTAAAATAGGTCCATTAGCGCCAATATCAAACAACGCATCTTTATTTGGAGGAAGAGATTTCTGCATGATGACCGCGCCAAATGTGCCGATGCCTAGAAAACCAAAGATCGGCGGCGGACCCGGAATAAAATAGGGCGGTGTAGCATCAATCCCTTCCCTGTCAGCCGTCAACTTGTGTCCCATTTCATGCATGCCAAGCACAACCATTATCGCTACTGAGAAGGCGGCTCCTCCTATCCACTGGTTCGGCAATGCCCCTTTCTCAACAAGGCCTTGCGACAGAAGGTATCCTGTGAAGAACGTTGTTGCGATTGTGGCAAAAAATAGTATCCAGTTTACGAGTATGTTGCTCTTTTTTATTGGCTGTTTTGGAATGGCCTTCAGAACTATCCTTTTGTCAGCTTTGCGTAGGATGGCAATGTAATTTATCCTTTCCAAGCTTTTCAGCAAAGCCAAAAACGTTTTTTTGGTTTCTTGAGGCTGCTTAAGATAAAAAGTGGGAATTCCATTTTCCAGCAGATACTCTTCAACTTGGAATTTCTCGTTGACGATTGCTGAGATTCTTTCAAAATCGAATTGAGAAATGGATGGTAAACTTTCCTTGTTGCTTGAGTATTCGCTCATTGCTTTTTCTGCCTTTTTGGAGATTGTGCATTATAGATTGAACGGCAATAAAAAAGGTTATTGGAGCCTTGCAGTTATTCTTGTTCAGAATCAGAACCGCTACAAACTTTTTTTTACTGGTGTCACGTGTGCATCACCATAGCAAGCATCTCATCGCAGAGTGTGACCCGCAACGACTGCCAACAGGAAAAACCATCAAATCCTAAGCAAGCCAAAAAAACTTTTAGGCATCATCAAAAACTATTTTAGCCTTAACCTTGGAGCCTTTTTTATTCTCGCTTTTGA
>JAWAPV010000082.1:0-1760 GCA_038894255.1 Bathyarchaeia archaeon | reverse complement strand
GCTTATCCTAAATCATCCGTTCATAAGTGAGATTGCCGCTTTAGGTTTTGGTTTCCTACTTGCTGGCGCAATTTTGCAAGTAGCGTCCTTCTTGAAAGGCAACAACTTGGAGACGTGAACATAAACCCTATGAACCAAAAAATCGATGTTTCAGTTATTCTATGCGCATACAACGAAGAGAACGTTATCGAGAAAGCAATTGCTCGAGTTGATCAAGTTCTCGCTGGTGCAAATTGGAGCTATGAAATAATCGTTGTTGATGATGGCAGTTTAGACAAGACCAAAGAGGAGGCAACAAGCTACAAGTATAGGAATGGAAAAAACAACTTGCAAGTTGTAAGCTACACGCGGAACTTGGGAAAAGGAAACGCCTTCAAAGAAGGCTTTAAACATGCTAAAGGAGAATTCATAGTCCTCATAGACAGCGACTTGGACGTAGACCCCGAGCATATTCCCCGATATGTTGAATCGCTCAAAAACAATGACATTGCAGTAGCTTCGAAGTGGCATCCTGTTTCGTGCACGATGATGCCGTGGCGCCGAAGATTTCTTAGTTTCGGCTTTAACGTACTGTCGCGGCTGCTGACTGGAATAAAGCTCAGAGACACCCAAGCAGGGTTGAAAGCTTTCAGGAGAACCGTGCTGGAAAGAATTCTTCCGCGGCTTAGCGTCAAGCGGTTTGCTTTCGATTTGGAAATCATGGCTGCTTGCAACCACTGCGGTTTCAAAATCGTAGAAATGCCTGTAAGCATCCGCGTTAACAGCATAATAAAGTTGAAAGAAATTTTTAGGATGGCCTTTGATCTCGTAAACGTCGCCTATAGGCTGAGAATCTTAAAGTTTTACCAGAGAAGCTTGATGCTTGACCTAGTTTCACAAGCCGGTAAGCGTGAAGCGGATGAGCCGTTACAAGATTTTGGTTTTTAACTGGCGCTGCTGGCAAAACCCTAATTCTGGTGGCGCAGAGGTTTTCACGCATGAAGTTTTGAAAAGATGGACCGCTAAAGGGCACGATGTCACGCTTTTCGCGTCAAAATTTGATGGAAGCAAAAAACAGGAAGTTATAGACAACATAAGAGTTATCAGGCAAGGAGGCTGGTTTTCAGTCTATCGACATGCAAGCAGGTTCTACGCTGCGAAGCTTGCGAAGGAGAAGTTTGACGTTGTTATTGACGAAATAAACACAAAGCCTTTTATGGTGCACAATTTTGTTAAAAATGGAGAAAAGGTAATCGCGCTCATACATCAGCTTGCGCGAGAATACTGGTTCTATGAAACCTTCTTCCCGATAAGTTATGTTGGTTATTATTTTCTTGAAAAGAGATGGCTGAGAAAATACACAAAAACGCCGACTGTTACCGTCTCAAAAAGCACAGCGGAAGATTTGGCGGCGCTGGCATTTGAAAAAATCTTTATTGTAGGCGAAGGCCTAAACTTCAAACCACTAAAAAGCGTTCCACAAAAAGCGTCTAATCCAGTATTGGTTTATGCGGGCAGACTAAAAAAGGCGAAAAGACCCAACCTCGCGTTGGAGGCTTTTAAAATCGTTAAAAAGGTGCTGCCTCATTCTGAATTTTGGATAATTGGGGAAGGGCCTTTCAAACGAAAGCTTGAGAAGAATTCGTGTGATGGAGTGAGGTTTTTTGGTTCCCTTTCTAACAAAGACAGACGCGAATTAATTAAGAAAGCTTGGGTTCTGGTGAATCCAAGCGTAAGGGAAGGCTTTGGCTTAAACGTGGTTGAAGCAAATGCTTTGGGGG
>JAWAPV010000081.1:1005-6131 GCA_038894255.1 Bathyarchaeia archaeon | reverse complement strand
ATACAAGCCTTTCACGTACTCTTTAACTTCTTTCGGCACGCGTTCATACCGTTTGCCCGAGAGCACGTTCATAACCGCCTGTATGCCCACAAGCTGGCTGGTCGGCGTAACCAAAGGCGGATAACCAAGCTCCCTCCGAACCTTTGGAACTTCCTCCAAAACCTCTTTCAGCCTGTGCTCAGCTTTCTGCTCGCGCAGTTGCGAAAGCAGATTGCTGAACATGCCGCCTGGAATTTGGTGAACTATGATTGAAGCGTCAACACGTTCAGCCTTTGGATCTATCAACCTAATAGGGTCGTAATACTTCTCTCGAAGCTCACGGAAGTATTCCGCTATCTCGTTGAGTAGCTCGCTGTCCAAGCCAGTATCGAAAGGTGTATCCTTCAAGGCTGCCACCACCGACTCCACAGGAGGCTGGCTTGTTCCCCAAGCAAGCGGCGAGAACGCGGTGTCAAGAATGTCCACGCCTGCTTCGCATGCGCTGTAGTAGGTCATCATAACCATGCCGCTCGTGCAGTGAGAGTGGAGATGCACGGGTAGCCCAACTTCCTCTTTGAGCGCAGTTACAAGTTCGTAAGCTGGTTTAGGCGCAAGAATTCCCGCCATGTCCTTTATGCATATGCTGTCGCAATCCAAAGCTGACAGTTCCTGTGCAAACTGCACATAGTGTTTGACGGTGTGGACTGGGCTTACGGTGTAGCTGATGGCTCCCTGCGCGTGCTTTCCTGTTTTTTTGACTGTTTTGATGGCGACTTCCATGTTGCGTATGTCATTTAAAGCGTCGAAAACGCGGAATACGTCTATGCCGTTTTCCGCCGCTTTTTCGATAAACCTAACCAGCACGTCGTCAGGGTAGTTGCGGTAGCCAACCACGTTCTGCCCTCGCAGCAACATCTGCAGCGGAGTGCGCCTAACAACCTTCTTAAGCTGCCTTACTCGCTCCCACGGGTCTTCGTTCAAAAAGCGCAGTGCAACGTCAAAAGTGGCTCCGCCCCAAGCTTCGAGGCTGAAGAAGCCTACTTTATCCATCTTTTCGGCTATTTTCAGCATGGTTTCTGTGCTCATTCTCGTGGCCATGAGTGACTGGTGTGCGTCGCGGAATGTTGTGTCAGTGATGCGTACTGGTTTTTTCGGTGGCGTTTTAACCCCCTCTACATGTAAGATGCTTGTTGTTTGGATATTTTCCGTTAAGGCTTGTTAAAATGTTTATGGTGACGGCTTAGTTTTTTGTTTGAGCCGCGGCGGTTATTAGAATATTATGTTTTGGCTCATTTTGACTTTTCCTTTTTCGATGGGCACGCCTTCTTTTTCCAAAAGTTTTCTTCTGCCCTCTGCCCCCTTTTTTTCTCCGCCAAACCCGCCGTCTGACCTGACAACCCGATGGCACGGGACAACAGGCGCTAAAGGATTCTTATGCAGAGCGTTGGCTACTGCTCTGTAAGCGCGGGGGTTGTTGATTTTCTCGGCAATTCGTTTGTATGTGCTGACTTTCCCCAAAGGTATCTTGAATGTTTCAACTAAAACTCTCTTCTCGAACTCGGTCTTGTCTGGCAAACAGCGCACGACATCGCTTTCAGTTTTGATTTCACTTTTGTCCATTGGCGTCCCTCTTAAAAGATGAAGGTGGTTCAGTTTATATTGTTGCCTCTTCGTCAAGCTGCATATACACGCTTGGGGCGCGATTTCTATAGGAAACTTGGTGGCAACCATGGTTTATACTGCTTAAATATTTCCATCACCTTTTAGGTAGCACATGCCAATACGCAAAATAGACTTCGCCAAGTTTGAAAAAGAAATAATCGAAACTGGCAAACCCTACAAGGAGCTTTTGGCCGCCAAAATGGGAAAAGCTTATGTGGTGGCAATCACACGCGACGCATGCCCCTATTGCGACCGACTAAAGCCAAAACTGGAAAAACTAGCAGAAAAAGCCAGCCAAAAACACGATGGCGCCGTAGATTTCGTTCAAGTTCACGTCAAGTATTCGGCTGGAAAAAACGAGGAATCCTTACGGAGCAAAGACCTTTTTGGTCACTATTTCTACCCTACAGTCTTAATCTTGCTGAGGACAAAGGACCGAGGAGCAATTGAATATCAAAGAAGCGTCTACCCGCGGATAAGCGACTTGGAAAGAGCAATCAAAAGAGCGGTTGAAACTGCAAAGATGCTCGCAGAACAATAATGTCGAAACCGAAAAACAGGGAAGCTTGTGGATGCCCTCTGTAACTAGAGAAGCAGCTACGCTTTTCCGCCTTGATAGGCATCACCTTAACAACCGCGCCAAGCGCGAACACTTGGCAAAAGTTGTTTCTGACATCTGTGGCGTTCAAGCGCAGCTAATGTCCGCTGCAGAGCTTTCATTATGGACCCGTGTAGACGGGCTTCAACGAGAAGAGATTGGCGACGTTCTTTTCAACAAGCACACATTGGTTAAAACTTGGTGCATGCGGGGAGCTTGCCACATCATCGCTTCTGCTGACTTGCCCATTCTTGTAGGCGGAATTTCCCGATACGGTTTGCAGAGGGAAAAGGCTTGGCTTTCCAAGCGCGGCATCAGCGAAACAGAGATGGACAAAACTGTCAAAATTCTCGTGGAAACGCTCGCAGATGAAACGTTGACTCGTGAAGAACTGGCTGACCGCGTGGCTGCCCGCATAGGCTCTAAAGCCAAACGTTGGATAGAAAATTCTTGGGGTGGAATAGTAAAACAAGCTTGCTTACAAGGGCTTGTGGTTTTTGGTCCAAACCGCGGAAAAAACATAACTTTTGTCCGCCGCACAACTTGGTTGCCAACGGTAAAAGACCTTCCAGCCAAGAACGCTGAAGAACAGCTTTTGTTAAGATATCTTAGTGGTTATGGCCCAGCGAGCTTGTCTGATTTGGCAGCGTGGTCAGGAATGACCGTGGGCGAAGCAGCCGCAATAAAAGAGCGAGTTAGTGATGCAGTTGCAGAAATTGATATCGAAGGAAAAAACTGCTTGATTGCTAAAAAAGACTTGGGCGTTCTTCAAAAAATTAAGCCTGAAATGCAAAAAGAAGAAAAAGTGCGGTTGTTGCCTAGTTTCGACTGTTTCATGCTTGGCTATCGAGACAAAAGCCACCTTGTAGACGCGTTGCACTACAAGAAGGTTTATCGCAAGGCTGGATGGCTGTCTCCAGTCGTGCTTTTGAATGGAAAAGCGGTTGGTGTCTGGTCTTATCGCAAGAAAGGAAAAAAACTGCAAGTACTCATAGAGCCTTTCTGCAAGCTAACAGCAGACGTCAAAAAGGAACTGCAAGCCGAAACAGAAACCCTAGCAAACTTTTACAAAGTAACCCCTTCAATTCTCTACAAAACAGAAAATTGAGCTCTCCAAGCTTGAGTTTCTGCCCGATTTTCACGGCATCATCTGCGGCTCTACTTTGCCCCATTGCAAGTTTTCTAAAGGGGTATGTTTCCATGTTTTCTGGCTGGTCTCGGCTCACGTTTTGTTGCTAAACTTTCCAACGCGCTGATAAGCTTCGGCCTAGTGTGGGCTGGCTCAATAACCTCGTCAATGTAGCCCTTCTGCGCCGCGATATACGGGTTCGCAAACTTTTGTCGGTACTCAGCCACCAGCTCCGCGTGCTTCTCCTTTGGGTTTTTTGCTTCTGCAATCTCTTTGCGGAAAATGATGTTTATAGCCCCATGCGGACCCATAACCGCGATTTCCGCCGTGGGCCAAGCATAATTAATGTCTGCGCCGCTGTGCTTCGAACCCATAACGTCATAGGCACCACCGTAATCCTTACGCAAAATCACCGTAATCTTTGGCACAGTCGCCTCGCAATACGCGTATAACAGTTTAGAGCCATGCTTAATTATCCCACCGTGCTCCTGCTCAACACCAGGCAAGAAACCCGGCACGTCCACAAACGTGATTATTGGGATGTTGAAGCAGTCGCAGAACCGTATAAACCGCCCAGCCTTCATGCTACTGTTAATGTCCAAGGCTCCGCCATACTTCAGCGGCTGATTAGCCACGATGCCTACTGTTCTGCCGTTTAAGCGCGCAAACCCAACCACAATGTTCTGCGCCCACAAAGGCTGAACTTCAAAAAAGTCGCCGTTGTCAACCACGCGGCCTATCACTTCCTTCACGTCATAAGGCTTATCCACGTCGTCAGGCAAAATCCCCGCAATGTCCTCGTCAACGCGGTTTGGGTCGTCAGTAGGCTCAACCAAAGGCGGGTCTTCCAAGTAATTGCTCGGCAAGTAACTCAACAACTTCCTAATCAATTCTAAACACTCGCGCTCGTCTTTAGCGATAAAGCTGGCAACTCCGCTGGTTTGAGAGTGAACCATGGCCCCGCCAAGCTCCTCAAAGGTAACCTCCTGCCCCAACGCGGCTTTCACCACATCTGGACCTGTGATAAACATGTGGCTTGTCTGGTCAACCATGATGATGAAGTCGGTTAACGCGGGCGAATAAACGGCGCCGCCGGCGCATGGACCCATTATCGCAGAAATCTGCGGAACAACGCCTGAGCTTATCACGTTGCGGAAGAAAATGTCTCCGTAGCCGGCGAGGCTGACGACTCCCTCTTGGATGCGCGCGCCTCCAGAATCGTTCAAGCCGATGACGGGCGCGCCGGTTTTCAAGGCTAAATCCATAAGTTTGCAGACTTTTTTGGCGAACATTTCGCCAAGCGAACCGCCGAAAACCGTGAAGTCTTGCGAGAAAACGTAAACAAGTCTGCCGTCGATTGTGCCGTATCCGGTGACCACGCCGTCGCCCAAGATTTTCTTGTCCGCCATTCCGAACTCGGTGCACTGGTGAACCACAAACCTGTCAAGCTCGTTGAAGCTGCCCGCATCAAGCAGCAGTTCAACGCGTTCCCGCGCGGTCAGCTTGCCTTTTGCATGTTGTTCTTCGATGCGTTTCTGGCCGCCGCCAAGTTTCGCTTGCTCGTTAAGTTCTCGCAGGCGCTTTATTTTTTCGCTAACAGTCGGCTCTCTCGACACTGCGTTCCCTCAGAATTGAAGTGTAATGTTTCAAATATTTAGAATATGCGGCACGCCAAGCCGGTTTTTGCGGTTATTCTTGGCGTTTTTCCGGCTCCTGAACAAGCAGTAGCGTTAGAGCGAACGCCGGCAGGCTCATTGC
>JAWAPV010000081.1:0-995 GCA_038894255.1 Bathyarchaeia archaeon | reverse complement strand
AGCCACGTAGAACGGAAGTTGCGGAGCGATTTTCTCGTAGAGTACGCCTCCTAGAAAACTGCCTATCGCCATTAATATGAAGTTCATGAAGTTTGTGAATCCGTTGACTTTACCTCTTTCTTCTCTGGGCGTTAAATCAGCTTGTAAGGCGCTGAAAGAGGTGTTCATCAATGTTTGTCCTAAGCCAACCAGTATTAACGAGATGAAAATCATGGTTAAGTCTCCATTGACGAATAAACCCATGGATAGCGCGAAAAGCAGGTATGAGGAGGAAATTAGCTTTTTCCGGCTGACTTTGTCTGCGAACTTGCCCATCGGGACAGCCAGCAAAATCATTGTCACAAACAACGCTGTAAGAATCATGGGCCAAACAGCTTTGTCAATCATGAGTACGTTGACGGCGTAAACCACGAAGAATAGTTGAACCATGGAAAAACCGAAGACTATGAATGCTGAGGAAAGGAAAAGGTACAGCATCGCTTTGGGGACACGTTGCCAAACGCGGAAACTTTCTTTTAAAGCGGTTGGGTAGCTCTGGATGAGCTCGGAAAGCGAAGGCTTTCTCGTGACCGTCATCGTTTCCTTCAACTTTGCTAGCCTCAAAAAAGCAGCCACCAAGAAAAGGCAGACAACAATTCCGTAGCCAATCCGCATCCCGTCAACCAACCCAAACTGATTGTAAAGTAAACCCGCCACAATTGGTCCAGGCGTGGTTGAAGCGCTTGCTATAAGCTGGACGATGCCGAAGCCCATGCCTCTCCGTTCAGGCGGCAAAGAATCCGCGATCATCGCCATTAACGCAGGCTGGTAGGTGCTGTTGCAGAGGCACATCAACACGGCGCCGATGAGGATGAAATGCCAAGAGGGCGCCAAAGCATAAAGAATGTAGCTTAACCCCACGCCGAACGTCATCGTACTCACTATCCACTTTCGCCCAAACTTGTCCGCCAAATAGCCGCCTGGGAACTGCATTGAGGCTAAAGCAAGAAAAGAAA